>NZ_RZRO01000180.1:0-2264 GCF_003997975.1 Mesorhizobium sp. M7A.F.Ca.US.005.03.1.1 | reverse complement strand
GCCCAGAGCGGCTCGATATGAGTCACGATGGGAATGCGTGCGAAATTATAGCTCGGCGGCGGCGAGGATGTTGCCCACTCCAAGGTTCCTGCGTCCCACGGATTGTTGCCGGCCGAGGTGCCTTTCAACGCGCCATGCACAAGGTTGAAGGTGAACAGGACAAAGCTCAGGAAGAAGAGTAACGCCCCAGCCGAGATGAAAAGGTTGATGTTGCCCCAGCCAAGCTCGGCCGGATAGGTGTAGACACGTCGTGGCATGCCCCACAGGCCGACCAGATGCATCGGGAAAAAGGCTGCATTGAACCCGATGAAGGCCAGCCAGAAATGCCACCGCCCGAGGCGTTCGCTCATCATGCGGCCGGTGACCTTCGGGAACCAGAAATAAGCCGCGCCAAGCAGCGGGAACACCGAGCCGCCGATCAGCACGTAATGGAAGTGGGCGACGACGAAATAGGTGTCGTGGACCTGAAGATCCAACGGCACTGAGGCGAGCATCACGCCCGTCAGCCCGCCGATGACGAAGATGAAGAAAAAGCCGAAGACGAACAGCAACGGAGTTCGGATCACCGGTCTGCCGTCCCATAATGTTGCCAGCCAGCAGAAGATCTGTACGCCGTTCGGGATGGCGATCATCATGCTGGATGCGGTGAAGAAGCTGGCGCCAAGCTTTGGCAGGCCGGTGGCGAACATGTGATGGACCCAAAGCCCGAACGAAAGGAAGCCGACCGCGATCAGCGACAGGACCAGCCCGAGATGACCGAATGTCGGTCGCCTGGCGAAAACAGGAATGATCGAGGACACCATGCCCGTCGCCGGCAGGAAGATGATGTAAACTTCCGGATGGCCGAAGAACCAGAAGAGGTGTTGGAACAGCAGAGCATCCCCACCTTCGGCCGGGTTGAAGATGTGCGTGCCAACCAGCCGGTCAAGGATCAGGAAAGTCGAGGTGATCATCACCGCCGGCATCGCGAAGACGACGACGAAGGAAGTGACCAGCATCGCCCAGACATAGAGCGGGATCTTGTCCAGCGACATGCCGGGGGCTCGCTGCTTGAAGACCGTGACGATGGTCGCCACCGCGACGGCCAGTGACGACACTTCGGTATAGGTGATCATCTGCGCCCAGACGTCAGCCCGCTTGCCCGGTGCGAATTCGGGGCCGGACAGCGGTACGTAGGCGAACCAGCCCACATCAGGGGCCATGTTGAGGGCGAAGGACACCCAGGCGAAAACGCCGCCCGAGACGTAGACCCAGTAGCTGAACGCGTTCAGGCGCGGAAACGCGATGTTGCGGGTGCCGACCATCAGCGGCACCAGGTAGATCCCGGTCGCCTGCACGATGGGCACGGCGAACAGAAACATCATCGTAACGCCATGCATGGTGAACAGCTGATTGTAGAGGTCGGGCCCGATCAGCCCGCGTTGCGGTCCAGAAAGCTGGATGCGCATGACGACAGCGTTGAGGCCGCCAAGACCAAGGAACACGAAAGCGGTGATCAAATAGCGTCGTGCGATCACCTTGTGATCGACGCTCGACAAGGCTCCGACGATGCCGGATGGCGTCCGCCAGGTGCGCTCGAGCCAGCGATGCAGGCCGGCATCATCCATGCCGGTGTCGCGCGGTCCGTCATGCTCGGGCGCGATGTCGCCTTTTGCAGATACCTTGCGCTCCGGCGGCAGGTCGCGTTGGCTTGTGAGATCCGCGCTGCTCATTTCAGACCCTCGAGATAGGCGACCACGGCATTGAGCTCATCGCCGCTGAGCTCCACCACCGGCATGTGGGAGCCGGGCTTGATGCCTTGCGGGTCGGCTATCCAGGCGGCGAGATTGCCGCGGCTCATCGTCAAGGTCCCGGCAGCGAGCGTCTGCCGGCTGGCTATGTGGGTGAGATCGGGAGCCACCGTTCCGCCGGCCGGCGTCCCCCCGATCCTGTGACACATCACGCAGGGGCGTTTGAGGAACAGGTCCGCACCGACCTTGGCTTCGCCGCTCGCCGGCGCGCCGGCCGGCTGCAACTGGTCGTTCAGCCAGGCATCGAATTTCGGGCGCGGCTCGGCGATGATGAAGGTGCCCATGTTGGCGTGCTGCGCACCGCAGAATTCAGCGCATTGACCACGGTAGACGCCTGGCTTGTCCGCCTTGAGATCCAGGACGTTCATGTGGCCCGGGATAAGGTCGAGCTTGCCGGCCAAGCTTGGGATCCAGAAGGAATGGATCACATCGGTCGAGGTCAAAAGCAGCCGCACCGGCTCGCCGGCAGGGATA
>NZ_RZRO01000179.1:0-3307 GCF_003997975.1 Mesorhizobium sp. M7A.F.Ca.US.005.03.1.1 | reverse complement strand
GAAAAAAAAAAAAGCATCCTCGTAGCGCACCTCCCACCACCACTGGTGCCCGGTCACCCTGATTGTCAGCGCAGCCTCCGAGCCGATCGCAGCCAGCGTCCTGTTGGCGAAAAAGCTTAGCAGCGTCAGTCCGATCAGGATGATGGTGGTCACTCCGACGGCGGACACGACCACGCGCATCTTGCCGCGTTCGGCCGCTTCGTCGAGTAGGAGGGGTTCATCGCCGGAACGCGATCGCATGACCAGCGGTGCTGCGAGAGCGATCATCACCAGCGCCCAAACAACCGCGCAAAGCGCGGCAAAGAACCAGATGAGCCAGGCCAGCTCGCCGGCTGCGGGGCCCTTCGGGTCAAGCGCCGACTGCCAGCCTGCGCATCCCTGCAGAAACAGGACACAGAAGGCGAAGGCCATCGAGGCCGGGCGCTTCACGGTGATTTGCCCAGTGTCGCGGCATCCGGCAGGCGGTTTTCCGAGGGATGCACCATCATGTCGTCATTGCGTTGCGGCGCGGCGGAAGACGGCGCGTTGCCGCCCAGTGCGCGCACGAAGGCCGCCAGCTCCCATATCTGGTCGTCGGGTATCTTCTGGCCGAAGCTTGGCATCCCGTTGGGCCTGCCGTCGCGGATCGTGGCGTGGATGCTTTCCATCGAGCTGCCGTAGATCCACTTCTCGTCCATGAGCGCCGGACCCATGCCGCCACCGCCATTGGCATGGCAGCCCGAGCAGTTGAACCAGCCGAACAGGCGTTTGCCCTCGCTCATGTGGAAGGCGTTGGCCTCGAAGCTCGCCGCCTTGTTGTCGGTGGGGGAGGGTCGCTGTCCGCCCGGCTCCAACGTGGTCACAGGCGTCGGCTGCTCACCTGAGCCGAGCGCCGATTGCGGTCGCGTGTCGCGCTCCTCGCGCTGGCAGGCGACCAGGGCCAGTGTCAAGGGCAGCAACATCGCCAGAGCGCGCCTCATCGGGCCGGTCTCCCGGCCATGTCCAGACGCGGTACGCCGTATCGCGCCAGAACCGCGTCGATCTCGGCCTTGTGTCGGGCAAGCGCGCTATTCACATCGCCACGCAGCGCATCGTCCTCGCGTCGAACACCCATTGAGATGTCGTACATCAGCGGCAGTTGCGGTCCATCGATGCGAGGCGTGACCGGCGTGATCCGGAGCGGCACCTTTTGCCTCTGCGCGAAATAGCCGGCGAGCGGACCCCAGACCACGGCAAGGTCGATCTCGCCGTTCGCGACAGCTTCGACGATGCGCGCCGGCGGGTTGGGAGCAGAGTAGTCGCCATAGACGGGGTAGCCGATGAGGTGCCCGACAATGCCGCGGCGGCCAAGCGCCTGGACAGGCGGCGAGTTGGCGCCATCGTCGCCGATGAGCTGAACACCGATGCGCAATTCTTGCAACCGCGGGTCGTTGAAGGACGTCACGTCCGGGCCGTCCTGGCGGGTCACGAAGACATAGGACGAACGGTAGTAAGGCGTGGTGGTGCGCAGCATTTCGAGATTGGCAGGCGTGCCGGGCACGAGATCGCAAAGGCCTGCCTTCAGCGTGTTGCGGATGAAGCCACGGCGCTGCGCCCACCAGGTATACGTCAGCTTGGCGCCAAGATCAGTGGCGACAATTTCCGCGATCCTGTTCTCGAACCCTTGACCGGCCGCGTTGGAAAACGGCATGTTGTTCGGGTCGGCGCACACTCTCAATTCACGTGCGTTGGCAACAGCCGGAAAGAGCAACAAGGCGAGCCCGGCCATGCCGATCGCCACCCGTTGGAACGCCTTTCGCGCCGGACGTACGGTCAAGTTCAATCCATCAAGGCAGCCGGAACACATAAAGCGTGCCTCCCGCCGTGGTAGCGTTCTTCAGATCCTTCATCGCGTTGACGAAGCCAAGTGCCGCGGTGGCATCGCGTGGGTCTAAGTCGCCCGAAACGATGGCGCCGGCCCAGCCACCGACGCCTGACAGAATTGCGACATACTGGTGCCCATCGGGGCCGCGATAGGTTATTGGCTGGCCGATGATGCCGGACGACGTCTTGAACTGCCAAAGCAGATCGCCGGTCCTGGCGCTGACCGCCTTGAACCAGCCTTCCATGGTCCCGTAAAAGACGACATCGCCGGCAGTGACGACGGTGCCGCTCCATACCGGAAAGTTCTCCTTCAGGACCCAGGCCGGCTTGGCGGCGGAAACATCCCAGGCGGTAAAAGCACCACGATTGCCGCCCGGCCCGGGGATCATGCGTACGTTCATGCCGACATAGGGCGTGCCTGCGATGTAGTTTACCTCGACGCCTTCTTCATCCATGCAGAGATTGTTGTGGGGGATATAGAGCAGGCCGGTCCTCGGCGAAAACGCCGATGGCTGCCAGTCCTTGAGGCCGGATGCCGTCGGACAAATGTCTCGGACCACCTTGCCGGTGCCGGTTCTCTTGTCAGGGTTTGCAATCAGGCGGCCGGTCTTCAGATCGACGCCTTTGCTGGAATTGACCGGGCCATAGGCTGTGGCCGATAGCACCTCTCCAGTGGTCCGATCGAGGATATAGAGGTAGCCGTTGCGTTCCGGTCGGACAAGGACCTTGCGCGGCTTGCCTTGCCAGGTCATGTCCAGAAGGATCTGCTCGTTGATGCCGTCATAGTCATGGAGGTCATGCGGGCTCCACTGATAGAACCACTTCGCCGCTCCGGTATCGGCGTCACGCGCGAAAATACCGGATGTCCATTTGTTGTCGCCTGGCCGCAAATCCGGATTCCACGGTCCTGGATTGCCCGTGCCGTGGAAGATCAGGTTCAACTCCGGATCGTAGGAGATCCAGCCCCACATATTGCCGCCGCCGATCTTCCAGGCTTCCGGTGGCCATGTCGTCACGCCAAGGTCTGTGCCCCTGTCCATGTCGTAGTGGGGCTTGAAGTCCGGGCCGATCAGCACATCCTTGTCGGGTCCAGTGCCATAAGCCGTCCAGACAACATGCCCGTCTCCGGCATCCAGCGCCTTGACCCAGCCGCGGACGCCCATTTCGCCGCCGGAATTGCCGACCAGAACTTTGCCCTTCACCACCAGCGGCGCCATGGTGATGGTCTCGCCGATGTTGATGTTGCCGATATGAGTGTTCCAGATCGGCTTGCCCGTATTGGCATCGAGCGCGATCGTGTGGCCGTCCAGCGTGTTGAAGAAGATGCGTCCGTTGGCGAAGGCCGCTCCGCGGTTGACGACATCGCAGCAGGCCACTCCTTGTGCCGCCGGCTCGGGGTTGGGCTCGTACTTCCACTTCATCGGCGCGCCCGGCCTGGAAAGGTCGAGCGCGTAGACGATGTTGG
>NZ_RZRO01000178.1:0-5628 GCF_003997975.1 Mesorhizobium sp. M7A.F.Ca.US.005.03.1.1 | reverse complement strand
GGGCATGAATGTCCTTTCGCTTGGAATTCCCTCAAGCGCCGGCATTACGGCGCAAAATCCAGTATTGTTCTTCTATAGGCACGCCACGGGGCGCTTTCAACGCGATGCGCTTCCGACTTCGTCCGATTTGGTCCAGTCGCGACCCTTTGTCTTCCTTCAATGGCTCTTTTTTCGTTCAATGTCTCTCGCGACGCCGCTCGTAAACCGAATAGCGCGTCGGGTGGCTGTCCTTTTCCCCGGCAGGGACGTCCTGCGAGCTGACAATGCGCCAGGAATCGGGATCGATCGGCGGGAAATGCGCATCGCCGTCGACCGCTGCCAGCACATGGGTGACGTGCAGCCGGTCGGCCAGCAGCATGGCCTGGGCATAGATTTCGCCGCCGCCGATGACGCACACCTCGTCGACATCGGCCATGCCGCGCCCGCGCACCGTCGCCAGCTGGATCGCGGCTTCGAGCGAATGTGCCACCTCGACGCCCTCGGCGCGCCAGGTCTCGTCGCGGGTCACGACGATGTTCAACCTGCCCGGCAGCGGCCGACCGATGCCCTCATAGGTCTTGCGGCCCATGATGATAGGCTTGCCCATCGTATCGGCCTTGAAGCGCTTGAGATCGGTGGAGAGCCGCCACGGGAGCCCGCCGTCCCGCCCGATCACGCCGTTCTCGGCAATGGCAACGTAGATTGCGACATGCATCAATTTTCGTCCGTCGGCTCGAGGATCAGGATGTCGATGTCGCGCTCGGGGTAGAAATCATCCGCCGTCATCTCGAATGTCGTCGGTCCGGTCTTTTTGACATTGTCGCCGCAGAACGAGACCAGGGCTTTCGGATTGCCCTTGTCGATCGTCAGCTTGAACTTGCCGATCGTGCCCGTAGCCCAGTTGCCGCCGGTGGTCAGGATATAGGCGATGCGGCTCTCGAAATATTTGGGGTAGCCGTCAGGGTCGTCCTTGGCCGCCTTGCGCACCGCATTTTCGAATGTGCCGTCCATGCAATACCGGGTCTTGTAGGCCGCATACTGACCCTGGAATTTGCCGTCGTAGAAGAAGCTGACCGAAGACGTGCCGCCGACGCTCGGCCTGTAGTGGTGGGAAACATGGACGTCCTTGTTGGCCGGAAAGGTCGAGCGCCACCAGTAGGTCGAACGCAATTGCCAGAACGGGGTGTAGACCTTGCTCGTCTCGGTGCCGTCGCTGCCGGTGTCCTCGATGATGATGCCGCGGTTGACCCAGTCATCGACAACCGCTTGCGGCAGCTTCGCCAGCGCCGCCTTCGCCGCATCGCCGAAAGGATAGAACGGCACGTTTTGCGCCTTCAGTTCAGCGCTGATGTCGATGCCGAGCGCCAACACCTTCTGCTCGAGCTGCGGCTTTGCGGCGACACCGTCGATCGTCACCTCGAAACCGAGGAAATTATCGCTCTGATTTTCAGGAATCGCCGGGATTTCTTCGGGATTGCCCGATATGTCGGGCATCGGGAAGGCGACGATGGCCTGGACATCCTGATCGGTGTTGTTGTGGAAGACATAGTCGACCGTGACCCTTTCCGGCGAGATGAAAAGGTCCTCGCTTTGCATCGCCACGGCATCGCTGCGCGACAGGATCAGGCCGCCGGTGCCAAGTTCGGCAACCGAATCATTGGCGAAAGCGGGTACGGACGACAAGGCCAGCACGGCGGTCAGAACATATCGCAACATGGAAGCCCCCTCGGCTGGAATGCCTGCAGGACCCTAGCCGTTTCAATGTGGCGTTCAAAGCCCTTCCGTATCCGCGGACGAACCAAAGGGAGCTGGACTGCGGTCTGGACACGCGCCTGCGCGGTCTGGACACGCGCCTGCGCGGTCTGGACACGCGCCTGCGCGGTCTGGACACGCGCCTGCGCGGTCTGGACTAACGGGTTCCGATCGGGCAGGAGTTCGCCCATGCGCAAGCTTCTCGTCATCGGCATCGGCGCCGGCAATCCCGACCACATGACCGTTCAGGCCATATCAGGCCTGAACCAGGCGGATGTGCTGTTCATTCCCGACAAGGGCGCGAAAAAAAATGAATTGGCCGAACTGCGCCGTCAGATCTGCGACCGCTTCGTCACCAATCCGAAGTCGCGGCGCGTCGAATTCGACGTGCCGGTGCGCGACCTCCCGGTAGAAGATGGTCCGGCGCCCTCCTACCGCTCGACCGTCGATGACTGGCATCAAGCCATCGCCGCCATTTACGAAGGCCTGATCCGCGACGAGATTGCAGGCGACGGCTGCGGCGCCTTCCTGATCTGGGGCGACCCTTCGCTCTATGACAGCGCGTTGCGCATCCTTGAGCGCGTGCGCCTGCGAGGCGATGTGGCGTTCGAGCTTGAGGTCATCCCCGGCATCACCGCCGTCCAGGCACTTGCCGCCAGCCACAAGATGGCGCTGAACCGCATCGGCGATTCCGTCCTCATTACCACCGGCCGCCGCCTGACCGAAGAAGGCATGCCGGACAATGCCGGCAGCGCGGTCGTCCTGCTGGACGGCAAATGCGCCTTCAACACGCTGGCCGACAAGGATGTCGTCATCCATTGGGGCGCCTACCTCGGAACGGAAGACGAGATCACTCTCTCCGGCAGGATCGGTGACATCGGCGCAAAGATCGAAAAAGTTCGAGAGGAAGCCCGTCGGCGGAAGGGCTGGATCATGGACAGCTATTTGCTGCGCAAGCCCTAATAGGAAGGCAATAGGGGAGTAAGGCAATAGGGCAGTAGGTGAATGACGTTTTGTGTTGGAAGACAGCACGCGAATGCCGCCCTACTGCCCTACTGCCCTACTGCCCTACTGCCCTACTGCCCTACTGCCCTACTGCCCTACTGCCCTACTGCCCTACTCCCTCACCCAGCCTCAATCTCCGCCTGCAACGCCTCCATATGCGTCGCTGCCGCGGCCGCCGCCGCGCGCTCGATGGCGCGGAAGCGGCTGACCACTGCCAGGCCGACCGCCGTCAACTGTGCGCCGCCGCCCTTGCGGCCGCCGGTCTGTGCCGCCACCAGCGGCTTGCCGAATACCCGGTTCATGTCCTCGACCAGGTCCCAGGCGTGCTTATAGGACATCTCCATGCCGCGCGCGGCGGCCGAGATGGAGCCGAAGGCGGCGATCTGTTCCAGGAGTTCGATCTTGCCCGGCCCGACGCGCCCGTCGGGATCGAGATTTATCCGCAAGCTCAGCGACGGCATCTTTGCTCTCCGCGGTCACATCCCAACGTCATACTAGAAGCTCCCTGGCGAAACCGCTATTCCAAAAAGACATAGCGGGATCATCCATCCGTCTCGGCGGGCAGGCCGGCGCCGGTGTTCGCCCGATCGAAGCTCACCGTCTTGATCACCGCGAAAACCTTGCCGCCAAGATGAAGCTTCAGCGCCTGCCGCGACTGTTCGGTGATGCGGGCAAGCACGGTTGCGCCATTGCAGTCGATACCGACCTCGACCGCCGGTCCCTCGCCGGGGCTCATCGCGGTAATGGTTCCCGGCAGGATGTTGAGCGCGCTGAGACCCCTCGGCTTTTCGGTGGCGATCATCACATCGCGTGCGCGGATACGGATGCGCACCGGCGTACCTGTCTTCATCGCCAGCTGTGGCACCCGGAGCTCGCCCGCAGCCGAGCCGAGCACGGTCATGCCGAAACTCTCGTCGTGATGCAGCACCTTGGTGTCCAGCACGGCGCCGCCCTCGCCGCGCTCCTCCGCCGGCAACAGGTCGAGCCTTTGCATCACCGCCTCGGTCGGCCCGCTGGCAACGACATTGCCCTGCGCCAGCATCACCACGTCGCTGGCCAGCCGCGCCACTTCGGCGACCGAATGACTGACATAGACGATCGGGATTTTGATCTCGTCGCGCAGCCTTTCGACATAGGGCAGGATTTCGGCCTTGCGCGCCTCGTCGAGCGAGGCCAGCGGTTCGTCCATGAGCAGCAGTCTGGGGCTGGCAAGCAATGCCCGGCCGATCGCCACACGCTGTTTCTCGCCACCTGAGAGCTTTGCCGGCCGCCTGTTCATGAGCGGCCCGATGCCGAGCAGGTCGACGACGGCATCGATATCGGCGTAGCGCTCCGCCGGCGGCGTGAACCAGCGGCCGTAGCGAAGATTGCCGGCAACGCTCAAATGCGGAAACAGCCTTGCGTCCTGGAACACCATGCCGATGCGGCGCTTGTGCTTCGGCACGAAAATGCCGGCACCGGTATCGACCAGCACACGGCCGTCAACCTCGATGCGTCCCTTGTCGGGCCGGATCAGCCCGGCAATCATGCCGATCAGCGTCGTCTTGCCCGACCCAGACGCTCCGAACAGCGCCGTCAGCCGCCCGGCGCTTTCGAAGCGGGCGCCGATGGCGAAACCGCCCAGCCGATGGCTGATGTCGACGAGAACGCTCATTCGATGTCCAGCCGCCGGCCGACACGCCGCGCCAGCACCTCCGAAGCCACAAGTGCTGCCATGGAGATGACAATGGAAATCAGCGTCAGGCGGAGCGCCCCTTCATCGCCACCCGGCACCTGCGTGAAGGTGTAGATCGCCGACGGCAATGTCTGCGTCTCATTGGGAATGTTGGAAACGAAGGTGATGGTGGCGCCGAACTCGCCCATCGCCTTGGCGAAGGCCAGGATGGCGCCGGCGATCAGCCCGGGCAGGATCAACGGCAGCGTGATGGTGGCAAACCCCCAGAGCGGATTGGCGCCGAGCGTTCCCGCCGCCGCTTCCATCCTACGGTCCACCGCCTCGATCGACAGCCGGATCGCCCGCACCATCAGGGGAAAGCCCATGACGCCGCAAGCCAGCGCCGCACCTGTCCAGCGGAAGGAGAAGACGATGCCGAAATGCTCGGCCAGGAAGGCACCGGCCGGACCGCGCCGGCCGAAGGTGAGCAGCAGCAGATAGCCGGTCACCACCGGCGGCAGGATCAGCGGCAGATGCACCAGCCCGTTGAGAACCGTCTTGCCCCAGAACTGTCCCCGGGCAAGCAGAAGCGCGATCAAGATGCCCGGCGGCAGGCTGGCGAGCATCGCCACCGTTGCCACCTTGATGGACAGCCGGACCGCATTCCATTCGTCGGGAGTGAGGTCCAGCAGCCAGTTCATAGTGCCCCTTGGAACTCAGTTGCTCGGCGCGAGCACGGTAAATCCCTGATCCTTGAACAGCGCGGCCGCCTTGGCCGACTGCAGGCATTTCAGGAAAGCCGGCGTATCCTTGTCCTTCGAATCGGCGGTCTGGGCAACCGGATAGATGATCGGCGGATGCGAATCCTCCGGGAAGGTGCCGATCACCTTGACCCCCTTTTCGGCATGCGCGTCGGTGGCATAGACAATGCCAAGGGCGGCTTCGCCCGTCGAAACCAGTTTCAGCGCCGCGCGCACGTTTTCGGCCTGCGCCACCTTGCCCTCGACCGAGGACCAGACGCCGAGCGATTCAAGCGCGGCCTTGCCGTATTTGCCGGCCGGCACCGCCTTGAAATCGCCCATGGCGAGCTTGCCGTCGCCGATCAGCTTGGCGAGGTCGAAACCCTTCTCGATCCTGGTGTCGACCGCCGAGTCCTTCGGCGCCACCAGCACGATCTGATTGCCGAGCAGCTTCACTTCGGTGTCCGGCTTGGTCAGCTTCTTGTCGGAGAGATATTT
>NZ_RZRO01000177.1:0-5660 GCF_003997975.1 Mesorhizobium sp. M7A.F.Ca.US.005.03.1.1 | reverse complement strand
ACGAGCGTTACGTTAAAAAGCAGTTGGGCCATACGTCGGCCGAAATGACCCGCCGCTACCAGCGGCGCAGGGACCGGTTTCGCGTCAATCTCACCAGGGCCAGTGGACTGTAGGCCCCCTCCCCTGGCGGATCGGTCTATCGCCAAGACAGCTGATCCCTCGGCAGCCGACCACTGGGGTCGAATACAGCCACCTTGTGCGGTAGACCCGGGCCCCAGTCCCAAAGGACCAGGTTACGATCCTCCATCTCGGCGCTCGGCGCGAAACTTGGGACCACGATGCCGGCAATATTTCGAGGTCGCAAGCGGTCGTAGATGGACCAGGACGCTGGGCGCTCTCCGTCGCTGAGCGCCGTCGCCCAGGCGCAGGCCATCTCTTCGAGCGCGATAGAAAATTCTCCCCTGCCCTCGTCTGTTGTCAGATCAACGATGTCATCGCAGTCGATCTCATAGGAACACAGCACGCACGGATCGATCCGGTGCGCGAACCCCTGGTTGGCTTCCTTGACCGCTGTCATGATGGTCAGCGCCAAATAGAGCGCCGGCACGCCTTTGGGATTAAATCGCGCACCTCTGATCGCCGCTCCTTCGCCGGAAGTCGGCTTGAATGCCCAACGTGGATCATGTGCGCGGTAGCAGGTTCCGACGAACCTCACGCAAACCCGCCAACGGCCATGTGATCGAGATAATCACGGACCGCTGCTGCCTTGCCGTCCTTCACCAGCGCCTCAGCGGTGCGTCCCCCAAATGCCGGAAGCGGCTGAGCCCGATACCAGGCCATCGCCTGCTCCTTGCCACCCGCCCAATCCGTCACCCGGCTGATGATCTCGAGCATTTCTCGCAGACGCCCCTGGGTCTTTCCCGTGGCGCTACGCTCTGACCGATAAAGCGTCTCGCGCGCAAGACCTGCAGTCTGGGCCAACTGGCCTTTGGACATGCCAAAACCGTCCGCGACCTGCCCAATCGCAATCTTCCCATTCCGGTCCATGTAGGACAAGATGAGAGGTCCATTCTGCTCGGCTATCTTGAGTGCCTGGCCCATGGTGTTCATCCTACCATATCGGGAGTCATATTTCGTGTGCAAAAGATATGGCACTTGTAGACTGTTTTCAAGAACGAACCCGTTCAGTGGCCGCGCCGCAAACCCCGCCGACAGGTGGGAATGTGCCAGGCCACCTCAACAGCACCGGTCACATCCTTACGCCGCTGCCCCGCGATATCTTGCCTTGCCCACGCTCATCCGGTCATCCGTGCTGACGCGCCATTGGCTTTCAGCGCCGCCATGAGCATAGGTCCAACAGAAAACTCACCCGCTTTTGCCTTTTCGGTCAGCACGCGCAGATAACCGCCAGCCGAGTTGATATGCTGCGCTCTTTGCAGAATGCAGGCGATCACGATCGCGGCAACTTCCTGGCCCATCACATGGCAAGCCTCCTCATAGGCTGAAGGCGACACGCCAAGGTACCCTCGCACCTGGGCGGCGGTCATCATCAAGTCGCGCCAGCTTCCGATCCCGTTGACGGCATAGTCGGCAATATCGGGACAGGCCCGCAGCACCAGTCCAATCGGGTAGCCTTTCGGCTTCTCGGGCGGGTGGGATGTTGGCTCGGCCTCCGCCCTGCTTTTCTCGAAAGCCGGTTCAAATACAAAAGTGGAGTCTGTGTTTGAATCAGATTGCTGCCGCTCATTATGGGACTCATTGCCGCTAGGATTCTTGGCATTTGTGAAGCTTTCCAGCATCTTGTTGACCGCTTCGTGCAGCTCTACCAGCTCGGCGACGACCCCTTCCAGCTCCGACAGGCCTGCCCGGCGTGGAATTGCGTCCACAATGGCCCGGAACCGCTTCCACAGCGTTCCCCAGTCCCCGGGCACATCCTCCTCGACAGCGGCCTCGATCAGCTTATGGATGTCGCGGCGGTGCAGCGTGATGCGCTCCCGCATCAGTCTGAGCGCCCGACCGTCGGCTCGAACCTGGTCGGCCGCCTGCTGAAACTCCGCTGCCCTGGTGATCAACGGGGCCAGGGAGAAGCCGAAGGCCTCCACCACAGCCCCGCCCGGCCCTTTGCGGGCAAATCTTTTGCCGTTGGCGCTGTCCCTGCGGATGATGAGGCCGCAACTTACCAGTTCCGCCAGGTTCCTGCGCAGCGTGGAATCGGCCATGCCGTGCGCCCGCAGCGATAGCTGAGCGTTGGACGGAAAGACCATCAACCCGTTTTCCTCGCTGATCTGGTCGTCTGGATAAAACGTCAAAAGCCCGCTGAGCACCGCCAGGGCGCGATCGCCGACGCCGACAATCGACTTGCCCTCGCACAGCCACCGATAAACCTGCCATTTCTCGACGACAGACCCCTGAGGTATCTGCCTTGACGCCGTGTTGGCTTTCACCAACGCAAGCGTCATCGGCCGCCGCCCAAAGGGCGTCGTCGCAAACCCACTCTCCATTTCCCTCGCCTTTCAATCAGGCAAAAGAAATCTGCTCGCCGAAATGGCGCCACGACTCTTGACAGTGATTCGGGGAAGTGCGATTCTCAGCTTGCTACAGACGAGAAGGGCTTCCGCGACGGCGACGTTCGGGGGCCTTTTTCTTTTGCGGTTTCAGTCTCCTGTTTTCTTGGCTGTTTCCGATTGCCGAAAAGCCTCGAAAAGCTCGTCCAGCCGATCGGTTATGAACGCTCCGAACGGCGAGGCTTCCTTGGCCTTCAGGGCAAGCGTAAACACTTTTCCTGTGTCGGTGATCTTGGCTCGCACGGATCTGTCGTGCGGTGCCCAAGCCTTTTCCTGTGTCTTCGATGCTGCTGGCGCGCGTTTTGCCGGCGCGCTCATGAAGTCGAACAGACGCGCAAATCGTGCGTCACTGCCTGACGTGGCGAACTCTGGACTTGCCACATAGTCGGCCGCCCTGCCCGCGCTATCCGGATGCTCCATGAGCTTGGCGAGCTGCCACCATCTGTCCCGACCAACAGTCTTGGCGGCGCCAATGGCCACAATGACTGGCTCTGGAATGTTGCTGGTAACAGAACGCATCTTCGAGAAGGTCGTGTCATCGAGCGCCAAAGCCGACTTCACCGTGTCGGGCGTGTGGCCGCGCTTGAGAATGCGATCGGCAAACAGGGTCCTTTCGATGAAGGACAAATTGGCCCTTGCGGCGTTCTCTTGGCCCTGGGCAATAACATGATCCTCATCGCCCATCTTCTTGACGACCGCGCGTACTGGCCGTCCCAGCTGGCGGGCAACCTTGACGCGCCGATGCCCGAAGACGGTCTGAAAGCGACCGGAGAGCTCAGGATGAGGCCTGACCAGGATCGGAGAATCTTGTCCTCTTTCCCGAATGGCCGCAAGCAACTCCTGATATGCCTCATCGTCTTCGTCCAGGCGATCCGAAACGAAGGAGGTGTCTACAAATGCCGGATCGAGATCCACGACCGAGCTCTTGGAGAGCTCCTCGAAGGATTGCATGATGGAGCGCGACGCCCCGCGAACGGCATACCCGGATACGTCCTTCGCATCAGCCACTGCCGTCGCAGGGCCCAACACACTGCCGAAAATGTCCCTGCGTGCCATTTAACCGCCTCCAATCGCGGTTAGCGATTTGATTTCAAAGACAAAATTTCCAGTTTTTACTGCCGTAAACTTCGCCGTCATGACCGTCCCCACGCACGATGGATCAGCGTCGCGATTTCAGCATTGACCGCATCGAGGGATTCCAGTGCACGGTCGTAGGTGGAACGGGTAAAGGCCGACTTCTCCACCTCGTAGAGCGTCTGCTTGGTGAGACCCGCGTCCGAAATCGCCGTCGACTTCAACATCGGGTTCTCCAGGATCTGGCCGGCAAGCATGGACTGCATGAAGCCTACCATCTGCGCCTGCGGGATATCCGTCGGCTCGTAGCGTGTGATCAGATATCGAAACCAATCGAGCTCGATTGCCGCACCGGCGGCCTTGATGGTTTTCAATATGCCGCCGAGCATGAGCAGGAACTGGCTCATCGACATCAGGTCGAGCATCTGCGGATGAACTGTAATGAGAACCGACGTCGCCGCCGACATGGCCGTCAACGTCAGGTAGCCAAGCTGGGGCGGGCAATCGACCACGACAACGTCATAGCGATCGTCGACCTCCGTTAGCGCCTTCGCCATGCGCGTGAAGAACTGGCGCCCGGCATTTGACGTCTTATCCTGCATGGCGAGGGGCGTGTCGTATTCGTATTCCTGCAATTCGAGATTGGCGGGGATGATATCGAGACCTGGAAAATTCGTCGGAAGGATTACGTCCGCAATCGAGCGGCGTTCGTCATCGTAACGAATCGCCTCATAGAGCGAGAGGTTGTTATCAAGTTCCGGCTGGAAGCCATGCAGGGCCGACAGTGAGGCTTGAGGATCGAGATCGATTGCAAGAACACGGTGGCCGGTCAAGGCCAGATGCTGGGCGAGGTGGGCGGCAGTCGTTGTCTTGCCACTGCCCCCCTTGAAGTTGACGACAGCAACGACCTGGAGCTTGTCGCCGGACTTGCGGTGCGGGACATACTTCTTGACTTCGGTCCTGCCATGCTGGTCCAGGAAATGGCGCAGCTCAAGCATCTGCTGGGCAGTGTAGGACCGGCGTCCCGATGGGATCTGCTCGGGCAGGGGGCCCTTGCCCTCCAGATGAAGGCGCTTCAGATTGTTCTGCGAGACACCAAGATAGTGAGCGACTTCTGCCATCGAAAACGAACGCAGCGTCTTGGCCGCATCGGGGGGAAATTTCTCCATCCGAAGCTGGTTAAGGCGCCGTGATATCTCAGCACCCTGCTCGAGGATTTTCTCATCGAACTCGAAGCTCGGTAGCCGCATGGCGATATTCATTCTCGTCGAAAACCTGAATTGGCGCTTTTTGCGATGAAATTATTCAACAAGCGCCATTAAGCTCCGATTCGGAAAGCCCGGCAAGAAGTTTTAGGTTAACAGAAGGTTAACAGCACTAGCGGGCTTCCTTGCGGCCGATTCCTGCTGTCGTCGGATAATGGCGGGTTGTCGTTCGACTGGAACTCTCCGGCTCATCTGGCTAAACGCCTGGTTTTTCTGACACAAAGAGCAGTTTTTACGGCAGTAAAAACCGCCCCATCAGCGGAGCGGCTTAGGGGAGGGGAGGGCGCTTCCACCCGCTCAGGGCGGTAGGCGGGCTCGCTTTGCCGGCTGGGGCTTGGTGGCAGGCATCAAAAGCAATGGCCGACCTCCTCCATCATGACGAGACGCAAACGTCCAAAGCTCGGACCGACCCCAATTCGTCTCTAGCGGCCTCAAACGATATTCGCTGACATAGGGTAGGTCAGCGTGCCTCCTGCAGGTGCGTTTGCATGCGGAGGTCAACCGTTACCCGACCGAAAGCCGGTCGCTGGAGACCGCAGTTCGCGC
This sequence comes from Mesorhizobium sp. M7A.F.Ca.US.005.03.1.1, assembly GCF_003997975.1. NCBI lineage: Bacteria > Pseudomonadati > Pseudomonadota > Alphaproteobacteria > Hyphomicrobiales > Phyllobacteriaceae > Mesorhizobium > Mesorhizobium sp. M7A.F.Ca.US.005.03.1.1. Next base: position 271 of record NZ_RZRO01000177.1, on the reverse strand, counting down.
ACCATCGTTTTGAGCGGTGCGGGCGAGCGCCCGAAACTTCCTTTATCTGCTCGCCAAGGGAGCGTTCGCAACCGACGAGGGTGCCACCCGAGCGTTGATAACAGACGCTTGGTGATGAAATCCGGCCTGAGGTAGAAACCGAATTTGTCGGCTCGGGAACAACGATGCCAAGACCATCATTCCCGGCTCTATGGTGTCACTCTTGGCCCTTGAGGTCGCTGTCGCCGTAGGCTGCCGCGGACACCGTTGAACAGCTGATCTCGGGAAGGGG
>NZ_RZRO01000176.1:0-6026 GCF_003997975.1 Mesorhizobium sp. M7A.F.Ca.US.005.03.1.1 | reverse complement strand
CCGCCGCCGGCTACAACTTCTCCCTCCTGCTCAGGTGGCTGAAGGGGTTTTTGTCGCTCTTGATTGCCCTGCTTCAAATCCGGCCGAAGCCGGTCGCCGCTTAGGGCTCGGATTGTTCACGGTCGACTAGTGAGCACTCTCCAATATGTTAGGCTCTGTCGCAGTAGCGCAACAAGCTCAGTCTTTGGATGGGTGGTATGAGGATGAGACGACTGAATGTGTACAGGCTCAGTCTTTTTATCGAGGCTCTCGTTTTTGTCGTAAGCGCGTTCGGTGCGACGTGGCTTACCAGCTTTGTGAACGCGCCATGGTGGACATATGTGATTATAGCGGCCATCGCTATGGGCATGTTCGTCGCCGTGCGTGGGGTCCTTTCTGAGCCGCAACGTATGGGACTCTTGGCACACAACTCGGCAGCGACCTCTGCGTGAACCCAGACGCCTTGAAAATGTGCCCGATGCGTCCGGATTTTTGGCGGTGATCTTCATCAAATGCGATGAGCTGCAATTTCTGGCGACGGCCACGCTAAGGGCGGGCCTCCAGCACCATGTTGAACGGTGTCTCCGCGGCGCGACGCAATCGCTTGAAGCCGCCGCCGGTCACAACCTTGCGCAGCCTCGCCTCACCGGCCTGGGCTCCAAGCGCGAGCCCGACTTCCTGCGACACGGATGCGGGCGTGCACACGAAAGTGGAAGCGGCATAGTAAACGCGGCCGACGGGATTGAGGTTCGCCGCCAGATGATCATGCGCGAACGGCTCGACGATCATCCACGTGCCGTCCGGCTTGAGCGATCCGTGGACATGGGTGGCGGCGCCCGTCGGGTCGCCCATGTCGTGAAGGCAATCGAAGAATGTGACGAGGTCATAGGTTCCGGGATAGCTCTTGGCGGCCGCCACGTCGAACCGCGTGTTAACGCCGACGCCGGCTACCTCGGCCGCCTTGCGGGCGCGCTCAATCGAAGGGGCATGATAGTCGAAGCCGACGAAGCGCGAATTGGGGAAGGCCTGTGCCATGAGCACGGTCGATGCACCATGACCGCATCCAACATCCGCGACGTCCACGCCGCGTTCGAGCTTCTCGACGACGCCCTCCAAGGCCGGCAGCCAGGAGTCGATCAGATTGGCATTGTAGCCTGGACGGAAGAACCGTTCCGTACCGCGAAACAGACACGCGCTATGATCGTGCCACCCGACGCCCTTGCCGGACTGGAATGCCTGCCTCACCTTTTCTTCATCGAGCCACAGCGCGGACAGGAACTCGAATGCGCCTGCCATGAAGGCCGGGCTGTCTTCATCAGCGAACACCAGCTCTTGCTCGGCGTTGAGATAGAATTTGTCGCTCGCTTCATCGTAGTCGACGTAACCCGCCGCCGCCTGCCCGGAAAGCCATTCCCTTACGAGGCGTTCCTGGGTGCCGGTGCGTGTCGAAAGTTCGGCGGCCGTCATCTTGCCGCCTTCGCGCAATGCCTTGAACAGGCCGAGTCTGTCCCCCAGCAGGACTCCCGCGCCCGTTGCGATCGCACCGAGATCGCCGACCATTTTCCCCAAGAATGCGTCCAACTTTTCCTGATTCGCTTCAGACATCTGAATCTCCCTTTGGGTTCAATCTCTCCAGGCGACGGAGCCGTGCTCGTCATGAGGCGCCTTGAGCATCAGATGCTCGAAGACATGCAGATATCCCCGGCGGCTCATTCCGCGCTGCCGATCCTGCACCAGACCATATGGGTGACGACCGGCGCGGTGGTCGGGAATGACAGCCACCTCCATGCCGTTGAAAAGCAGGAAATCCGTCACTTTGCCCTCGTCGGTAACCGGCGGAGCCGGAGTGGTCGTCACCAGGGCAAGCCCTGTTGCAGCAGGTATCCTTGGGCAGCCTGTCAGAACATCGATGACTCCGGTTGTGGTGCCGGGGTGGGCGATCAGGGGCCAAGTGATTGTTCCGCGGCGGCTGTATGTTGTGGTAAGGTGATCATGCGAACTCTTGTTGGTCGGTCACGTGTTTTGCGGATGACCCGCATGTACTGTGCCAAATGAGAAAACCATTCAAACGCAATCCAGTAGATCTGACTGTATCCGACATTGTCGGAATTTGGACATCGCCGAACGCGAAGCGCTCGGGGCTTGTGACGATACTTGAGCGTGCTGCTTCGGAGGAGGGATGAGCCTCGAACCGGCCGCGAGGCCTTTTTCTGGCAACGGATATTCCGGCCGGGTTAGGCCGCGAGGAAAGCGACGGTGAATAAGAGGTAGAGGACCAACCGTTTTGAGCGGGTAGTTGCCGTGTTGCGCCCCCAGGCAAAGGCCAGCACCACGGAGCAGTATTTCTGGTGGCGATACTACAACGCCTTTTAGTGCCGGTTACCCGTTTTTACCCAGTTGGCCTGGTGCATTCAGAGCGAGCTCGTTGGAAACCGCTTATTGTGGCTATGAGCGAACTCGGGATGGAGGAGTGGACCCAAAAATTGGCAAAATGCCCCAGGGAGGATTACATGGGTCGCTCATTCCCCGTACTCGTTACAGGTGCGCGTCGCTTCGCAAACAGCTTGCTTTTGACTTGGCGTTTTTTGCCGTCTCGGCATCGCTCACTAATTCGGCCGCTGCCGACACCGTGAACTGGCGTCAATTCGAAGGGACCAGCATAACTTGGGCCTACGACATCCACCCCTATGCGGATGCTCTCGCTGCGCAATTTCCGGAGTTCGAGAAGCTGACCCGGCATCAAGGTCACGCCGGAACTCTACCCAGACGATTCTTACTGGAACAAGATGACGATCCAACTGACGACGAAGTCGCCAGCATGGGATGTGTTCGGCACTGGCATTCAGCCCGCGTAGGACCTCGCTCCGAGTGGCGCCCTGGAGCCGCTGGACAAATACCTGAGCGATTGGAAGCTTACCGATGCTGGATACGACTACATTACGTGGACATGATCAAGAAGTGCGCGGCTCCTTCCTTCGCGTCCGGCCGCAGCGCGATGACGATCGACTCAAATATGTTCGGCTTCTGGAACGATGTTGCGGGGAAGCCGGCATCCGGCAAGATCGCCTTCGCTCCGCCGCTGCACGCACCGAGCGCCACGAGCTTGGAGTCTGACATCTGGATCTGGGCTCTCGCCATGAACGCGGCTTCCGAAAAGAAGGGCACGGCCTGGCTGTTCATCCCGTGGGCCACCTCCAAGCAGGTGGCGCTCAAGGGTGCCCTTGCTGGCCAGCTCGTCAATCCGCCGCGCACGTCGACCTGGCAGACGACACCTGGACTAAGTACGCTTCGCAGCCCGAGTTCAACAACTTCGTTGACAGCTTCAAAAAGATACAGGACCAAGCCGCGCTGGCTTTCACACCGCGTGTCGGCTTCGGCGAAGCCATGAACGCATGGGCCGTGGCGATGCAGAAGATGGTAAACGGCGATGACGTCGAGACGACGTTGAGGGCGCTTGCCGAAGAAATCCGCACTGGCCTCTGATCAAAAGGAACAGGGCAGTACTATTGCACTGCCCTGTTCCCGCCAACGGCGGAGATCACGCCGTGTCACCCCAAGCACTTAAACCCAGCGTGCCGATGGCAGCCGAAGGACCTGGCGCGCGCGCCTCGTCCGGTTCGGCTTCGCTGGAGGGGCGTTCCATCGACTGTTTCAGCCTTGCAATCATCCAGGCGCTGGCCAAAAGCCAGATGGAGCGCCGGCTCAGGAACCGGCGCAAAAACTCGAGCCTGCCGGCGCTGATCGAGCTGGTGCTGGCGCGGCCGCTGGTGTCGGCAGGTCTGGTCGCGGCCGAGCTGAAAATTAGCCAGCGCGCTGCGCTCGGGCTGGTGCCGAACTCGGCATCCGTGAGGTGACCGGCAGGGGGCGCTACCGGGCGTGGGACCCCGTTTAGCTGCGGCGGGCTTTGGCGAAAGCGACAGCACTGATGATTTTTGCTGTACGCTCATTCTCCCTCATCTGCGCGTTGACAGAAAACCAGCAGGCGAGGGTCACAGCACGCTGTGCTCCCCGCGATTTCCGGAAAACCAATGAAAAACGACTTTGATCGATCGCGCGGGACGTATCATTCAACCATGTCGAGAACGGGCGTGACGGCACGTACACTATGGACCGAGAGAACTTTGTCTGGCGACTTTGCGCACGCTTGCAAAACTCTTCGGAAAACTTCCTTCTGTTGATCCAATGATCGTAATGAGCTGGAGTGGCATCGCCGCTCTCCTCGGTTCTTGCTCTCTCAGTTGAACTTGATGCTAGCCTGCACGAAAACGCCGTAGCGCTTTGCCTTCCAATCGTCGGCCTGCGGGGAACCACGACCGCCCATTGCCTCTTCGAAATGAGCGGTGCCGTTATTCGCCACGGCCGCAACACCGCCTCGAGCTGGACGCCATGCCCATCGCCGTCTTCGGGAATTAGCTTGATCTTGGGCGCATGTGGTGCTGCTCTTTGCCGTCGAGCCGCGTGAAGAGGAACGCCACGTCACCAGAAAGGCTGAGTCGCTCGGTGAGTTGCGTCTGCCCGGCCAAGCCGAGTCGCAGCGAATGCCAATCGTTGTCCTGGCTGAGAGGTTGACGTAGGTGGGACGGTTGGCACACAGGTTCCCCAGTTGGTCGCCTGCTGCGTGCAACCGAAAGCATCGTAGCTCTCGTGCCAGAAATTGTTGCCAACAAAAGCACCGATGCGGTAGCGCGGTGAGTTCAAGAAATTATATCCAAGATCGGCGGTGAAATAGCTGACGCCGCCCCCGCGCTGATCACTGAATGTGTTTGAGTAGCCCCCCATTTCCGTAAGAAGTCCTCGTCATGAGAAAATCCTCCCTGATGCCGCCCGCACCGAGGAGGCCTTTACGAAAATGCCAGTCGGATTGTGGACTCGAATGCGCGTCTAGATCGTCATAGGTGAGCCGCGAGACCAGTGACGTACCTTTATGATTGTAAAGTTCCTTCGATGCGTTGCCGGTACTGGCCAGTAACGTAGTCCACCCTCGAAGGAAAAGACTGAGGCCGCCGACCCGGCTACCGACGCCGACTCGCAATCACCGGCACTCGACGGCGGTTCGGAACTTCTCGGTGCCGCAGCGCCGGCCAAGCCGGACGGGCCCGGTGAAAAATTCGTCGTCGAGGGCAAGGCGCCCGCTGCTGCGCCCGGCCGCGCCGACGATTTTTCTTGGCCGCCAAGGCGGCAGCCTGCGGCCGGGGCCACAACCGAAACGACCACGGCGATCAGTCCGTAAGCTGCCCGGGGCAGCGGAAGGGCGGAAAGCGCCTTCAGGTGGCCGCACAAGTAGGGTCTCGAGACGGACTCAGCGCGGCAGCACGCTCGATCCCATCAGCGCCTCATCGATGGCGCGCGCCGCCTGGCGGCCCTCGCGGATCGCCCAGACGACCAGCGACTGGCCGCGCCGCACGTCGCCCGCCGCATAGAGCTTTTCGACGCTGGTCCTGTAGTCCCGGTCATTGGCCTCGACATTCTTCGAGCGGCGGCTGTCAATGGCGATCTTCATCTGGCCGGCCAGTTCCGACACCGGCCCGCGAGCGGCTGGCCCGGCAAAGCCGATGGCGATGAACGCGAGATCGGCGCGGATGACGAATTCGGTGCCGGCGATCGGCTTGCGCTTTTCGTCGACTTCGCAGCATTTGACCCCGGTCAGCTGGCCGTTTTCGCCGATGAATTCAAGCGTCGCCACCTGGAATTCGCGCTCGGCGCCTTCGGCCTGCGAGGATGACGTGCGCATCTTGGTCGCCCAGTATGGCCAGACCGACAGCTTGTCTTCCTTTTCCGGCGGCTGCGGCCGGATGTCGAGCTGGGTGACGCGCACCGCGCCCTGGCGGAAGGCGGTGCCGACGCAGTCGGAGGCAGTGTCGCCGCCGCCGACGACGACGACATGCTGGCCGCCGGCGAGGATCGGATGCGACGGCCACGCCACCGACTGGATCGGTTCGCCGCCGACACGCCTGTTCTGCTGCACCAGATAGGGCATCGCGTCATGCACGCCGCCGAGATCGTCGCCGGGAATGCCGGCCGCGCGCGGCGTTTCGGAACCGCCGCAA
>NZ_RZRO01000175.1:0-6583 GCF_003997975.1 Mesorhizobium sp. M7A.F.Ca.US.005.03.1.1 | reverse complement strand
ATCATCATCTGCTATGCCGAACCAAAAGAATTCCCCGCAGGCAGCATTTCGTAGGCGGCGCCGGGGCGGAAGGCAATATGCCGGCTTCTGGAGCCGGCAATTGGCCGCCAGCCTTGCGAAACCTTCGTCATTTGGCTAAGGAGGCCGCGCATTCAGCGGCCGGCGTCAGCCGGCCTTCCGCTTTTCGGGATTCCGGCTTTTGGCTGGGATCCGGCTTCAGGCAAAGGCATTTCGCTCCCATGGCGCGCATCGTGATGAAATTCGGCGGAACCTCCGTCGCCGACATCGCCCGCATCCGCAACGTGGCGCGTCACGTCAAACGCGAGGTCGACGCCGGCCATGAGGTGGCGGTGGTCGTTTCGGCGATGGCCGGGAAGACCAACGAACTGGTCGGCTGGACGCGTGAGGCCTCGCCGATGCATGACGCACGCGAATATGATGCGGTCGTCGCTTCCGGCGAGCAGGTCACGGCCGGCCTGCTGGCCATCACTTTGCAGAACATGGGCGTGCACGCCCGCTCCTGGCAGGGCTGGCAGATCCCGATCAAGACCGATAATGCGCATGGGGCGGCGCGCATCCTCGACATTGACGGTGCGTTCCTGATCAAGCGCTTCGGCGAGGGCCAGGTGGCGGTGATTGCCGGGTTCCAGGGCATCGGCCCGGACAATCGTATTGCCACGCTCGGCCGCGGCGGCTCCGACACCAGTGCTGTCGCCATCGCCGCGGCGGTCAAAGCCGATCGCTGTGACATCTACACCGATGTCGACGGGGTCTACACCACCGATCCACGCATCGAGCCCAAGGCGCGGCGGCTGGCCAAGATCTCGTTCGAGGAAATGCTTGAAATGGCCTCGCTCGGCGCCAAGGTTCTGCAGGTGCGTTCGGTCGAGCTTGCCATGGTGCACAGGGTGCGTACCTTCGTGCGGTCGTCCTTCGACGATCCCGATGCGCCCGGAATGGGGGATTTGCTCAATCCGCCCGGAACGCTCATTTGCGACGAGGAAGAGATCGTGGAACAGCAGGTCGTCACCGGAATTGCCTACGCCAAGGACGAAGCGCAGATTTCACTGCGCCGGGTCGGCGACCGGCCGGGCGTTGCCGCCGGCATCTTCGGGCCGCTGGCCGAGGCCAACATCAATGTCGACATGATCGTCCAGAACATTTCCGAGGACGGCAAGTTCACCGACATGACCTTTACCGTGCCGTCGGGCGATGTCGACAAGGCGCTGGCCGTGCTTGAACGCCTCAAGGCCTCGATCGGCTACGATGTCGTGCAGTCGGAAGCCGGCATGTCGAAGGTTTCGGTCATCGGCATCGGCATGAGGAGCCATGCCGGCGTCGCCGCCACCGCTTTCAAGGCGCTGGCCGACAAATCGATCAACATCCGCGCCATCACGACCTCGGAGATCAAGATTTCGATCCTGATCGACGGCCCGTATACGGAACTTGCGGTTCGTACTTTGCATTCCGTCTACGGTCTGGATAAGCAGTAGCGAGAACGATTTGAGTTGTTGCGTGTGCGCCGGTCGCGGTGGAAACTGCGGCGGGCAGAATGCCCATTGGAGAACAAGCCGCGATGCGTGATCAGGCCAGTGGCCCGCGCGTTTTGCTCAAACGGCTCCGCGAGCTCATGCAGGAGCCGCTGGAGCCGCAGGAGCGGCTTGACCGGATTGTGCGCGACATCGCCTCCAACATGGTCGCGGAAGTCTGCTCGCTCTATGTGCTGCGCGCCGATTCGGTGCTCGAACTCTACGCCACCGAAGGCCTGAACCCGAACGCCGTCCATTTGGCGCAGTTGCGGCTGGGCCAAGGCCTGGTCGGCACCATCGCCGCCAGCGCGCGGCCGCTCAACCTGTCCAATGCGCAGGAACACCCTGCCTTCGCTTACCTGCCGGAGACCGGGGAAGAGATCTACAACTCGTTCCTGGGCGTGCCGGTGTTGCGGGCAGGGCGCACGCTGGGCGTGCTGGTGGTGCAGAACAAGACCATGCGCCACTACCGCGACGACGAGGTCGAGGCGCTGGAGACCACGGCGATGGTGATCGCCGAGATGATCGCCACTGGCGATCTGGCGCGGCTGACCCGGCCCGGCCTCGAACTCGATCTGCGCCGTCCTGTCAGCTTCACCGGCCTGTCCTTCAATGAAGGCGTCGGGCTTGGCCATGTCGTGCTGCACGAGCCGCGCATCGTCGTCACCAATCTGTTCAACGAGGACAGCGAGGAAGAGGTTCGCCGGTTGGAGACCTCACTCAGCTCGCTCAGGTTGTCCATCGACGACATGCTGGAACGCCGCGACGTCGCCTTCGAGGGCGAGCATCGCCAGGTGCTGGAAGCCTATCGCATGTTCGCCAACGATCGCGGCTGGGTGCGCCGGCTGGAAGAGGCGATCCGCAACGGCCTGACGGCCGAAGCCGCGGTGGAAAAGGTGCAGAGCGACATGCGCGCCCGCATGCTGCACATGACCGATCCCTATCTGCGCGAGCGGATGAGCGATTTCGACGACCTCGCCAACCGCCTGCTACGCCAGCTGATGGGGCGCGGGCCGGAAGATGTCGCGGCATCGCTGCCTAAGGACGCCATCATCGTCGCCCGTTCGATGGGAGCTGCCGAACTGCTCGATTATCCCCGCGACAAGATGCGCGGGCTGGTGCTCGAGGACGGTGCAGCGACCAGCCACGTCGTCATCGTCGCCCGTGCCATGGGCATCCCCGTCGCCGGCCAGATGAAGGGCGCTGTTTCCATGGCGGAAAACGGCGATGCCATCATCGTCGACGGCGAGGAGGGCGTGATCCATTTGCGGCCGCAGCCCGATCTCGAGGCTGCTTATGCCGAAAAAGTGCGTTTCAGGGCGCGCCGGCAAGAGGTCTACCGCGAACTGCGCAAAAAGCCGTCGACGACCAGGGATGGTGTCCAGGTCGATTTGCTGATGAATGCCGGTCTTGCCGTCGACCTGCCGCAGCTTGCCGAAGCGGGTGCGGCCGGCATCGGTCTGTTCCGCACCGAATTGCAATTCATGGTCGCTTCCACCTTTCCCCGGGCCGAGGCCCAGGAAAAGCTCTACCGCGACGTGCTCGAAGCGGCGCGCGGCAAGCCCGTCACCTTCCGCACCATCGACATTGGCGGCGACAAGGTGCTGCCCTATTTCAAGGGCGCGATCCAGGAAGAGAACCCGGCGCTTGGCTGGCGGGCGATCCGCCTGACGCTCGACCGGCCGGGCCTGCTGCGCACCCAGATCCGCGCTTTGCTCAAGGCCAGCGGCGGCCGCGAATTGAAGCTGATGCTGCCGATGGTGACCGAGCTCGGCGAGATCACCCAGGCGCGCGAGATCATCGACCGCGAGGTGCGGCACTTGTCGCGCTTTGCCCATCATTTGCCGACCAGCCTGAAGCTGGGGGCGATGCTTGAAGTGCCGTCGCTGCTGTTCCAGCTCGACGAATTGATGAAGGCGGTCGATTTCGTCTCGGTCGGTTCGAACGATTTGTTCCAGTTCGTCATGGCCGTCGACCGCGGCAACACGCAACTGGCCAACCGCTTCGACACGCTGTCGGCACCCTTCTTGCGCGTCCTCAAGCAGATCGCCGATGCCGGCGTCCGCAATCACACGCCGGTGACGCTGTGCGGCGAACTCGCCGGCAAGCCGATCTCGGCGATGGCGTTGATCGGACTCGGTTTCCGCTCGATCTCGATGTCGCCGGCCTCGATCGGGCCGGTCAAGGCGATGCTGACGGAACTGCCGTTGGACGAGTTGAAGGCGTTTTTCGACGACAATCTGATGGCTCCGGCACAGGGCCTGCCGATGCGGGCGCTGCTGCAGGCCTTTGCCGACGACCGTTCGATCCCGTTATAGCAGCCTCATCATGGTCAATTTGCCCCGCGATCGTATGGATCAAGTCGTCAAGCGTTTCGAGATGCTCGAAGCGCAGATGTCGGCTGGCCCGGCCCCGGACGCCTATGTGCGTATGGCATCCGAATATGCCGAAATCCAGGACATGGTGGCCAAGGTCAGGGCGCTGCGCGCGGCCGAGCATGAACAGGCCGACCTCGAGGCCATGCTTGCCGACAAGGGCACTGACGCCGAGATGCGGGCGCTGGCCGAGGCCGAGCTGCCAGGGGTCGAGGACCGCATCGAGGCGCTGCAGAAGGACATTCAGATCCTGCTGTTGCCCAGGGATGCCGCCGACGACAAGAACGCCATTCTCGAAATCCGCGCCGGCACCGGCGGCGATGAGGCCGCGCTCTTCGCCGGCGACCTGTTTCGCATGTACGAACGCTACGCCGCCGAACGCGGCTGGCGTTTCGAGACCGCCTCGGCCAGTGATGGCGATGCCGGCGGCTACAAGGAAATCATCGCCACGGTGTCGGGCAAGGGCGTCTTTGCGCATCTGAAATTCGAATCCGGCGTGCACCGCGTGCAGCGCGTGCCGGCGACCGAGGCCAGCGGGCGCATCCACACGTCGGCGGCAACCGTCGCGGTGCTGCCCGAAGCCGAAGAGGTCGACATCGACATCAGGGCCGAAGATATCCGCATCGACACGATGCGCGCCTCGGGTTCGGGCGGCCAGCACGTCAACACCACCGATTCGGCGGTCCGCATCACCCATCTGCCGACCGGCATCATGGTCGTGCAGGCTGAGAAATCGCAGCACCAGAACCGCGCCAAGGCGATGCAGATCCTGCGCGCCCGCCTCTATGATCTCGAACGCGGCAAGGCTGACGAGGAGCGCTCCGAATCGCGCAAGTCACAGGTCGGCTCCGGTGACCGCTCGGAACGCATCCGCACCTATAATTTCCCGCAAGGGCGCGTCACCGACCATCGCATCAATTTGACGCTCTACAAGCTCGACCGGGTGATGATGGGCGAACTCGACGAGATCATCAACGCGCTGATCGCCGATCATCAGTCCAAGCTGCTCGCCGACATCGGCATCGATGACTGACCTGCCCAACGCGCTCGGGCCGCTGCTGCGGGAAGCGCGGGCTCGGCTCGGCAGCACCGTCGACGACCCGGCGCTCGATGCGAGGCTGATCGTCGAGCATTTTTCGGGCACGACGCGCACGCAAGCCATTGCGGACCCCGAACGCAGGGTCGGCGCCGGCGCTGTTGCCGAAATCGATGCCGCGTTGAGACGCCGCGCCGGCGGCGAACCTGTGCATCGCATCCTCGGCTATCGTGAATTCTACGGTTTGCGCCTGGCGCTGTCGCCGGAAACGCTGGAACCGCGGCCGGATACCGAAACGCTGGTCGAGGCGATATTGCCCTTCGTCAAGGCGGTTGCGACGCAGGAAGGCGAGTGTCGCATCCTCGATCTTGGCACCGGCACCGGCGCCATTGCGCTGGCGCTGCTCAGCGTCGTGCCGACGGCTAATGCCACCGGCGTCGATCTGTCCGCGGGTGCGCTGGCGACGGCGGCCCGCAATGCCGGGCAACTTGGCCTTGCGGGCCGGTTCACGGCGCTGCAGTCGGACTGGTTCGAAAAAGTTTCCGGCCGGTACCATGTAATTGTCGCAAACCCTCCCTATATATGTTCCGAAGACATTGGAAATCTGCAGGACGAAGTCCGCAATTTCGACCCGCGCCTAGCCCTGGATGGCGGCGCGGACGGTCTGAACCCCTACAGAACCATCGCTGCGGAAGCGGCAAGGTTTTTGGAAATTGAAGGCAGAATTGCGGTCGAGATCGGCCATACGCAACGCAACGAGGTCTGCGAGATATTCACTGCAGCCGGCTACGTGCCGGGCAGTGTTTTCCGTGACCTCGGTGGAAACGACAGGGTTATTGTCTTTGAAAGGATAAAGCCTTGACGCAGTGCAAAAAAGCGCTTGGCAATGCCGGGGAATGCGGCTAGGGTCGCCTTAACCGGATGAGACGAAGCAGGCAGTGCTCTTAGCGATTCGGTTTTCCTTGGAAATAGCTGCCTTCTTGCGCAAACGATGCCCAAGCTTCGTGCGGGAATCGTCCGGCAAGTGATGTAACCGGAACAGGATGACACGTGGCGCCAACGCAATCGATGCGGGCGAACGCCGGTGAAGAGACGAAACGGCTGGCTGCATGAGCGCCTCCGTTCGTGAAGAGTTTTTCGAAAATTTCAAAATGAAGAGAGTTTGATGAGGCCACAACAGCAGAACAGGCGCATGCGCGGTCGCAACAACAATGGCGGCGGCGGTGGTAACAATAACAACAATAACAACAACAACCGCAAGGGGCCTAATCCCCTGACGCGCAACTACGAGAGCAATGGCCCGGACGTGAAGATCCGCGGTTCGGCTCAGCAGATCGCCGAAAAATACGCCACCCTTGCCCGTGATTCACACAGCTCCGGCGACCGGGTCATGGCGGAGAACTATCTCCAGCACGCCGAGCATTACAATCGCATCATCGCGGCCGCACAGGCGCAGATGCCGATCCAGAACACGCAGCAGAATCGCGATGATTTCGACGATGATGGCGATGAGGACCGCGACGATTTCGACAATAGCGGCAACAACAGCAACGCTGCTTCCGACGTCCAGATCCCGGTGGTCAACCATGGCGCCGGCCCGCAGCCGGTTATCGAAGGTACGCCGGCCGAGGTCGCGCTGAACC
>NZ_RZRO01000174.1:0-6657 GCF_003997975.1 Mesorhizobium sp. M7A.F.Ca.US.005.03.1.1 | reverse complement strand
GATCTTCTTGACCGTGCCGCTGACGTCGCCGGCAACGATCCAGTCGCCCACCTTGAACGGCCGCTCGGCCAGAAGGATCAGGCCGGAAACGAAATTGGACACCACGTTCTGCAGGCCAAAGCCGATACCGAGGGAAAGAGCGCCGGCGACCAGTGCCAGGCTGGACAGGTCGATGCCCGCCGCCGAGATGCCGACCAGTGCCGCCAGCGCGACGCCGGCATAGCCGACCGCCAGCCTGATCGAGTTGCGCACGCCGGTATCGACCTTGCCACGCGCCATGACCGAGCCGTCGAGCCAGCCCTGGAACCAGCGCGTCAGGAAATAGCCTATGACGAAGACGACGATGCCGGAGAGGATGCCGGTGACCGAGATCGTCACCGAGCCGATGTTGATCCCGGTTGCGAGCTTGTAGGCCCAAGCCTGGATATCGCCGGGCTGGAAACCCCACATCATCAGGATCAGCGGCAGGAACACCAGCACGATCATCACATTGATGGCAACGCTGACGACAAGGCCGAGCTGATCGAGGGCCGTATCCTCGTAGCTGGAATTGGCCGACAGCCAGCGCCCGACGGAGGTGTTGGCGAAAGCACCCTCCTCGCCGATCGCCTGCGCCGACAGGAAGCCGATATAGGCGGTGATCAGCGCGGTGCCGGTAACGACGACCTGCAACGAAACGAACAGAGCAAGGCCGATGTAACCGAGCAGCGCCGCGACGATGGTGAAAAGACCGAGCGCAAGCGCCGTATAGCGCAGCCATGCCGGCCACGGCCGCCAGCTTCCGTCACGCGCCTTGAACGGCCTCAGCATCGCCATCAGGATCAGGATGACGCCGACGATGATGGTGGCGCCGAAACTGCGGGCGATGGTCAGCGACAGCGGCGAGCCCATCGTGTCGTTGACGATCGACAGGAAATAGTTGACGCCGAGGACCACGGCCATGGCAGTCGTCAGCCGCACAAGCCAGCGCGCCGGTCCGGTTTCGACGGGAATGAGCCGCCAGTTCGGCAGCCGCGGCTCGAGCGCCGCATTGGTCAGCCGGTTGACACAGAACACCCCGGCGATGACGGCTGCCAGCGTATTCAGGAAGACGCCGATGTCGCCGCGCAACAAATTGTAGTAGTTGAAAAAGAATACCGTGGAGGCCAGGAACACGCTGACCGCCAGCGACGGCAGCAAGGTCGACCAGAAGGCCACCGACAGGCGGCTGAGATAGGACGGGTTCTCGTTGGCAGGGTCGGCTTCGAATATGCGTCCGAACAGGCGCCGGCCGCCAACCAGCAGCACCAGCGCCAGCCCGAGCGCCACGAAGGTTGCCGCCAGGATCGCCTGGAACTTGAACTTGAAGGCAAAGCTCAACCAGGACGACACCGCCTTGTAGAGATTGCCGAACTCGTCGCGGGCGTCGGAAAACACCTGCGGGCTCAGCGCATCCGACAGCACGTAGCGCTTGGTCAAAAGATTGCGGAACAGCTCGCTGCGCATATTGCCGATCTTGTCGATCAGCCCGCTGATGCGGATCGACAGGTTCTGTGCGCTGGCAACGACCGCGTTGATCTCGGCCTTTTCCGATGCAAGCGCCTGACGCTCGCCCGTCACGATGTCGGGCTCCTGCGGCTGGCCCGCCGCCGGTGGAGGACCCAGCACCTCGATGCGATTGTTGATCTCGGTGAGCCGCGAGCGGAATACCAGCGCACTGGTGAGTGCCGCCCGCGACAGATCCTCCAGCTGCAGACGGATCTCCACGAGTGAGGCATCGTCCTCACCGTCCTGCTGTATCTTCTTCTCGAGATCGTCCGTCTTGGCCGTTAGATCCTGGATGACCTTTTGCTGATCGGCGACCAAACCGGCCGAGCCCTGGCCGAGCGCTTGCGCCATCGCCTTAAACGAAAGCGGCGCCGAAACGACCAGCGTGAGTACCAGGATGAGACGAAGCAATCGGAAAAGCATGATTTGTTGGCGACTCATCGGCGGCAAAGGCAATTTGAAAGCCTGTCCTTGATAAACACGGCCCTATCATGGGGCAAGCCGTCGTATCGCGAGCCCAACCGATCACTCACGCCGAGTGATCCCATCCCGGGCGTCGGCCAGTCGAAAGGCGATGGCGCAATATTGGCTTTGCGGATGCGGCCTGCTCTATAGTCTGCCGCATCGCCCGAACCGGATGACATCAATGGCAGAGTACTCGGCCTTTTCGCTGCTCGCGAACGCGCTCAAGGGAAACAAGGATTGGAAGCCGGCATGGCGCAAGCCTGACCCGAAGGCGTCCTATGACGTCATCATCATCGGTGGCGGCGGTCATGGGCTGGCGACCGCCTATTATCTTGCCAAGGAACACGGCATCACCAATGTCGCCGTTGTGGAAAAGGGCTGGCTCGGTTCCGGCAATGTCGGCCGCAACACCACGGCCGTGCGCTCGAATTATCTGCTGCCTGCCAACACCCGCTTCTACGAACACTCGATGAAGCTGTGGGAGAACCTGTCGCACGAGCTCAACTACAATGTCATGTTCTCGCAGCGCGGCTGCCTGAACCTGGCGCACACGCCGGCCCAATTCGACGACTATGCAAGGCGCGGCAACGCCATGCGCCATCTCGGCGTGGATGCCGAACTGATGACGAAGGCTGAGATCAAACGCCTGATTCCGGCGCTCGATATCTCCGACAACGCGCGTTTCCCGGTGGTCGGCGGCCTGATGCAACGCCGCGCCGGCACCGCCCGCCACGATGCGGTGGCCTGGGGCTATGCGCGCGGCGCCGACAGGCGCGGCGTCGACATCATCGAAAATTGCGAGGTCACCGGCTTCCTGCGCGACGGCGACCGCATATCAGGCGTCACCACTTCGCGCGGCGACATCCGCGCCAGGAAGGTGGCCGTGGCGGTCGCCGGCAGCACCGGACGCGTCATGCAGATGGCCGGCATCGAGACGATGCCGATCGAGAGCCATGTGCTGCAGGCCTTCGTCACGGAATCGCTGAAGCCCTTCATCGACACGGTCGTCACCTTCGGCATGGGCCATTTCTACATGTCGCAGTCGGACAAGGGCGGCCTCATCTATGGCGGCGACATCGACGGCTACAACAGCTACGCCCAGCGCGGCAATCTGCCTGTCGTCGACGAGGTGATGAGTGAAATGCTGGCGTTGTTTCCGGGCCTCGCGCGCGTGCGCATGCTGCGCTCCTGGGGCGGTGTTTGCGATATGTCGATGGACGGCTCGCCGATCATCACCGCCGGCCCCCTGCCCGGCATGTATCTCAACTGCGGCTGGTGCTATGGCGGCTTCAAGGCGACGCCGGCTTCCGGCTGGTGCTTCGCCTGGACCATCGCCAAGGACCAGCCGCACGACCTCAACGCGCCCTTCACGCTCGACCGCTTCCACCGCGGGCTGGTAATCGACGACAAGGGCCAGGGTGCAAACCCGCGGCTGCATTAGGCAATAGGTAGAGTCCAATGTTGATCACTTGCCCCTATTGCGGCCCGCGCGACGTCATCGAGTTCACCTATCAGGGTGACGGCAATCGTGAGCGTCCCGACCCCGCCTCGCAGAATTTCGAGGCGTGGAACGCCTATGTCTATGACCGGCTGAATCCGGCCGGCGACCACAATGAGGTCTGGCAACATTCCGGCGGCTGCCGCGCGCATCTCAAGGTCGTGCGCAACACGCTGACGCATGAGATTTCCAGCGTTGCCTTTGCGCGCGGCGATCATGGGCCGGCCGCGCGCCGCAAGGCGGAGGACAAGGCATGAGCCCGCGCCGTGCCGACACCGGCGGCCGCATCGACCGGCTGAAAACCATCCGCTTCACCTTCGATGGCACGGCCTACACTGGCCATGCCGGCGACACGCTGGCGTCAGCCCTGCTGGCCAAGGGCGTCACGTTGTACGGGCGTTCGTTCAAATACCACCGCCCACGCGGCCTGCTCACCGCAGGCGTCGAGGAACCCAACGCGCTGGTGACGGTGCTGAAGGGCGAGGTTCGCGAGCCCAACATTCCAGCGACCATGGTCGAGATCCATGACGGGCTGGTTGCCATCAGCCAGAACCGCTTTCCCTCGCTTGCCTGGGACATCAACGCCGTCAACCAGCTCGGCGGCAAGATCCTGTCGGCCGGGTTCTACTACAAGACCTTCATGGGACCGGTGTTCGGCCCGCTCAAGGGCACGCGTTTCTGGATGTTCTGCGAACACTTCATCCGCCGCGCAGCCGGTCTCGGCAGTGCCGGATCGGCGAAAGACCCGGCCCGCTACGAACGCATGAACGCCTTTTGCGACGTGCTGGTCGTCGGCTCCGGCCCTGCCGGCCTGATGGCCACCAAGGCCGCCGCCGATCAGGGTGCGCGCGTCATGCTGGCCGATCTCGAGCCGCATTTCGGCGGTTCGGCCAACTGGTCCGAGGAAACGATCGATGGCGCGCCTGCCGCCGATTGGGCGCGGCGCACCGTCGCCCAGCTCGCAGGCCGCGACAATGTCCGGCTTCTGCCGCGCACCACGGTGTGGGGTTACTACGACAACAACACGCTTGCGGCGCTCGAACGGGTCAGCGACCACAAGGAGCACCCCGGCAAGGGCGAGCCGCGCCATCGCTATTGGGCGATCCGCGCCAAATCCGTGGTCCTGGCCACTGGTGCGTTCGAGCGGCCGCTCATCTTCCCCGGCAATGACCGGCCAGGCGTGATGCTGGCGCATGCAGCCGAACGCTATGCCAACGAATTCGGCGTGCTGCCGGGCGAGCGGATCGCGTTGTTCACCAACAATGACAGCGCCTATCGGGCGGCTGTCGCCTTGAAGAAGGCCGGTGCTGCGGTCGTCGCCATCGCCGATGTCAGGCCGGAACTTTCGCCGGAGATGCGCAAGTTGGCCGCGGAAGCCGAGGCAGAGATCTTTGCCGGCCATGCCGTCGTCGCCACCGAAGGCGGCAAGGCGCTGTCCGGCCTCAAGCTGCAGCGCTTCGACATGGCCAATGGGGCACTCATCGGTGATGCACGCAGTATCCATGCCGATTGCCTGCTGATGTCCGGCGGCTGGTCGCCGACCATCCATCTGGCCAGCCAGGCCGGCGCCAAGGCGGAATGGAACGCCGCGCGGCAAGCTTTCCTGCCGCCAAAGCCGACACAGAGCTGGATCGGCGCAGGCGCCTTCACCGGAAGCTTCTCGACGGCCGAAGCCATCGCCGAAGGCCGCGCCGCCGGCCTCGCCGCCGCAGGCGGGCAGAGCACACCGTCCATGCTGCCGACCGTCGAAGCAGTGCCTGGCGATCCCGACCCCGCCCCGGTGTTCGAGATCAGGGCCAAGGGCAAGAGCTTTGTCGATTTCCAGCACGACGTCACGGCCGAGGATGTGCGGCTGGCTCACCGGGAAGGCTTTGTCTCGGTCGAGCATCTCAAGCGCTACACCACGCTCGGCATGGCGACCGACCAGGGCAAGAGCTCCAACGTGCCTGGCCTTGCCATCATGGCCGAGGCGCTGGGCAAGCCGATCCCCGAGGTCGGCACGACACGCTTCCGGCCGCCCTTTGCTCCGGTGTCGATCGGCTCGCTGGCTGCCGAGCGTTTTGGCGACCTGAAGCCAGAACGATTGACGCCGATGCATGACTGGCATCTGGCCAATGGCGCGACGATGTATTCCGCCGGCCTCTGGTACCGGCCGATGATCTATGGGCTTTCAGGCGAAACGGTCGAGCAGGCCTATGTGCGCGAAGCCAAGGCGACGCGCGAAAGCGCCGGCATCGTCGATGTCTCGACACTGGGTAAGATCGCGGTGCAAGGCCCTGATGCCGCCGCATTCCTCGACCGCGTCTACACCAACATGTTTTCGACGCTGGCCGTCGGCAAGGCCCGCTACGGGCTGATGCTGCGCGAGGACGGCCTCGCCTTCGACGATGGCACCACCTGGCGGCTCGGCGAGCAGGATTTTCTGATGACCACCACCACGGCCAACGCCGGCAAGGTGATGCAGCATCTGGAATATTTCCTCGACGTGATCTGGCCGGAGCTGAAAGTCCACGTCACCTCGGTGACAGACGAATGGGCAGGTGCCGCGATCGGCGGCCCGAAGGCCAGGCAGATCCTCGCCGCCTGTGTCACCGGCACGTCGGTCGACAACGCCACCTTGCCCTTCATGGGCATCGTGCGCGGCGAAATATCAGGCGTGCCGGTGATGATCTGCCGGCTGTCCTTCTCCGGTGAAATGGCCTTCGAGGTCTATTCCGGCGCCGGCCATGGCACCCATGTCTGGAAAGCGCTTGTCGAAGCCGGCAAGCCGTTCGGGCTGGTCACCTACGGTCTTGAGGCATTGGGCACCATGCGCATCGAAAAGGGCCATGTCACCGGCGCCGAGATCGACGGCCGCACCACGGCGCGCGACCTGCATCTCGACTGGATGCTGTCGAAGAAGAAGCCGTTCATCGGCTCGGCGATGATGGACCGCGAAGGCTTGATCGCATCGGACCGCCTCGAACTGGTCGGCCTGATCGCCCTCGATAACCGGCCGCTCAACGGTGGCGCCCACATCGTCGAGGAGGTTGACGAAGCCAATCCGCACGACTCCATCGGCCATATCACCGCCTGCTGCTATTCGCCGGCGCTCGGCAGACATATCGCGCTGGCGCTGGTCGAGGGCGGCAAGGCACGGCACGGCACGCGCGCCCACGTCTCCGATC
>NZ_RZRO01000173.1:0-6956 GCF_003997975.1 Mesorhizobium sp. M7A.F.Ca.US.005.03.1.1 | reverse complement strand
TTCTTATACTGCTCGTGCATTCCGCTCAGTTGTCGAACGGTTCGTTCTGCCAGGTCACCGATGCGAAGTGCAGCGTCTTGTTGCCGCCCATTGATTTGGCCAGCAGGTCGGTCATGATCGGCCATTTGTAAAAGACCCGCAGCATGTTCCTCGACTCCGCCGCACCCGCTGTCACTGAAAACGACTGGGTTGCGGTGCCTTTCGTCAATACGACATCGCCGTTCTGGATCTTGAAGCCGGCCGTGGCCGCATCCGCGAACGATGTATATTGGCGAAGATCCACCAGCAGTTGATTGGGACAATCCTGGGAAACGATGATCTGCAGTTTTGTGCAGATCATGTCCCGCAAGTTGGTTCCGGCGACGTCAACCGCCCTCAACTGGCCGGTGCGAAGCTTGCGCGCGACATCGTCGGTGATGTTGGCCATCACTTCCTGCGCGGCAAACGAGATGCAGCTTTCCAGAATGGCGAAGACAAGCAGCGCGAAGGGGACTGAAAGGATCGCGAATTCGATTGCCGTGGCGCCGCGCCGGTCACGAAGAAAACGGGCGAAAAACCTTGGGCATCTCACTTTGTGGTCGCCTGCGCGGCCGTATCCCTTGCTCATGTCCGATCCTGCCGATCTCTATGCGGTCTCGGAAGGACCATTAACGCAAACCGATTGAGGTCCGGTTTGGATGATCGTTAAAGTCGGCGCAGGCCTCTTAACCGGCCAATAACCGCACCGGCAGCCGGTCACGCCACCTATCGGCTGACGCTCATCTCCGCCTCGGAAGACTTCTCCGCTTCGCTCTTGTAGGAGCTTTCGCAATACGGCGTGCAGGACATCGTCTGGATTTCGGCACGCCGATAGATGCGCACCGACGAAGCAGCCTGCCGCACGACGGTAACCTGCTCATCGACGATGGGACTGCCGTCGGTATCGAGCACGACCAGATTGGTGACGCCGAAACCTTTGCCGGTGAGCACGATCGTCGAAGCGTCCTGCACGGAAGCGTCGGCGATTGCCGGGTTGCCGACCACGATGGTGTCTGCGGGACGCGACAGTTTGACGATCTTGGCCTGGTTCATCGTGACCTCGATGCCGGCGCCGGCCATGGCGGGCGCGACGAAGCTCGAGACGGCAAGAAGCGCGGCAATCAGGATTGACGATCTCGGCTGGGCCATTGAGGCGCTCCACGCAGGCGGACTGATCAACGGAACATGAACGAGATTGGTGAACCAACGGTTAAGCCTGCGATGTTGCCAATCCTGCAATGGCCGATAAGGGCGCCCCGCGAGGCGCGGTCCAGTCGGGGCGCAAGCCTGCCAAACCTGGGACTGGAAGGCGCGGCGGTACTTTAGCCCGAAGTTAACCACGCAATATGTTCGAACCGGGAAAGGAATCGGTAAGGCTGTTTCTTAAGCCGATCGAAAGAGCTTCTCCCTAGATTGGCAGCATCCGATCAACCATCACAGAAGTTGACGGAAGTGCTGTAACACGTGGAGTAGGAGCTCTCGAATGTCTAATCTCATCGCACGTTTTGTGAAGGACGAATCCGGCGCGACCGCTATCGAATATGGTCTGATCGCCGCTCTCATCGCGCTCGCCATCATCACTGGCGCCGGCACGCTCGGCAATGCGCTGAATGCCAAGTTCACCAACATTGGCAGCACCCTGAACAACGCGCCGACCGGCAGCTGATCGGCTTATCGCCGAGCACTTGCATCGCATTTTCTGGAAAAGGGCCGCCGCGTGGCGGCCTTTTTTATGCCGCTGCCAATATAGGTCGTCTTTTCGTTCCTGGCCTCATCAATCGTTAATCGAACATATCTTAGATTGAGCCCAATAAAATCGGACAATAGGCGTGGCGCCGATGCTTGAAGCCCTGATCTTCGTCGTCTTTCCGTTCTGCATGCTGTTTGCCGCGATCTCCGACATGCTGTCGATGACGATCGCCAACCGCGTGCCGGTGCTGCTCGTCGTCGTTTTCGCGCTGGTCGCGCCCCTTACAGGCATGGACTGGGCGGCCTATGGCGGACATTTCGCCGCCGGCGCCCTGGTCCTGGCCGTGACGTTCGGCCTGTTTGCAATAGGCGGCATGGGCGGCGGCGACGCCAAGCTTCTGGCCGCAACCGCGATGTGGATGGGCCTCAATGTCAATCTCGTGGAGTATCTTGTCGCCTCGACAATCATCGGCGGCCTGCTGACGCTCGCGATCATCCTCTACCGGAAGTCGATGCTTGCGGCCGTTACCGGCCAAAATCCGTTTCTGCGCCATTTCGCCGACGAGGCAAAAGGCGTTCCCTATGGCGTCGCGCTCGGCCTTGGCGGGTTGCTGACCTATCCGGACTCGCCTTTGATGATATGGGCGCTGGCCAGGCTGGCGGCCTGACCACGATATTATTTTATTGTCTGTCAGCATTGCCGAGACCCCGTTCTCAACGGGGTCGGCCCGGCTGTTTTGGCCGGTCCGGCTATAGTCCGGCTAATTTATGTAAACGTTAAATTAATCACGATCGTAAGCATTACATTAACCTTGTTTTGACGATTGCCGCTGCAAAGTCCGGCTTGGCTACGTGGTTTGCCAGGGCAAGGGTTCGGACAGATGCCAGCATCGCGATTGATAATTCTGAGCGTGGCGGTGGCCGCGGCGGGTGGCGCTGGCTATGTCGCGAAGAACATGGTGGCACCGCCGCCCCAGGTCGTCGTTGATTCCGCTCCCCAGGCCCCGGCAGTGGCACTCCAGGATGTGCTTGTGCTTTCAGGCGACGTTCCGATGGGCAGCCCGATCCAAAACAACATCGCCTGGCAATCCTGGCCCGCCGACGGCGTCAACGCGAATTTCATCACCCGCACCGCCGAGCCCGAGGCGCTGGACAAGCTGAAGGGTTCCATTGCCCGTGTGGCGATGTATGCCGGAGAGCCGCTGCGGCGTTCCAAGCTGATCGGGGAGGGGCAGAGCTTCATGTCGTCGATCCTGCCTTCCGGCATGCGGGCGGTCGCCACGGCCATCTCGGCCGACACGTCGGCCGGCGGCTTCATTCTTCCCAACGATTTCGTCGACGTCATCATGACCCGCAGGGCCGATGCCGCCAGCGGTGCCGCCGGCTTCAACACCGAGACCATCCTCAAGAACATCCGCGTCCTGGCCATCGACCAGACCATTCAGGAGGACGAGGAAGGCAAGAAGACCAGGGTGGGCCAGACCGCCACGCTGGAACTGACGCCCAAGCAGGCGGAGATTATCACCGTCGCCCAGCAGATGGCGGATCGCCTGACCCTGGCGCTGCGGGCGGTCGCGGACACGCAGGAAAAGAATGTGGGTGAGGCCGACTATCTCGTTTCCGGCAATGGCCGCAGGGGAACGGTGAGGCTGATCAAGTCGGGCGAAGTTTCCGAAGTGGGAGCAAGGAAATGAAGCTAGGTGGCAAACTGCCGGCAATCGTAGCCGCGGCATTCGGCCTGCTGCTCGTCGGAACGAATGTGCAAGGCAGCGTCGTCGAGGCAAAGAACGCGCAGGTCACGGCATCGACGGCCACCCAGCGCGTCAAGCTCGGCCTCAACAAGTCGGTGGTCATCGACCTGCCGAGCGATGCCTATGACATTCTCGTCGCCAATCCGGCGGTTGCCGATGCGGTGACCCGCACCGCAAGGCGCATCTATCTGTTCGGCAAGGCGGTCGGCGAGACGAACATCTTTGTCTTCGGCCCCAATGGCGAGCAGATCGTCAGCCTGGACCTGGCCGTCGAACGCGACGTTGCCGGCCTTGAAGATTATATCAGGCGCTTCCTGCCGACGTCGGCTGTCAAGGTGGAACTGCTGAACGACAACGTCGTTCTCACAGGAACCGTGGATACCCCCCTGGATGCCAAGCGCGCCGAACAGTTGGCGAACATGTTCGTGTCGGGTGGTGAAGCGACGACGGGACAATATTCGCAGACCGCGGCTGGCGGCTCGGCCCAGAGCGGTGTCGACATCAACAATCCGGACCAGGAGCGCCGCACCAGCCAGATCGTCAACCTGATCCAGATCATTGGCGACGACCAGGTCACGCTGAAGGTCACGGTCGCCGAAGTCAGCCGCTCGGTGATGAAGCAGCTCGGCGTCAACATGGTTGGCAGCGGCGGCAGCAACGGCATTAGTTACGGCGCAATCAGCGACAACTTCACGGGTCTCGGCAAACAGCTGTCGAATTCCGGCTTTCAAATCGGCGCTTCAGGACTGCAGGCTTATGTGAACGCTATGGAGCAGTCCGGGGTGATGAAGACCTTGGCCGAGCCGACCTTGACGGCTGTGTCGGGCGAGAAGGCAACCTTCAAGGTCGGCGGTGAATACAATATGGTCACGGGTGTCTCGGCAAATGTATCGCAAGACAACCAGACCGGCCTGAAGACCTACAGCGTCGAAAAGATCGAGTACGGCATCGGCCTGGAATTCCAGCCGGTTGTGTTGTCTCCCGGCCGCATAAGTTTGAAAGTCAGGACGTCGGTTTCCGAGCCGACAACCGAGGGATCCGTATCGTTCTCCTCAGGCGTGACGAGTCCCGGCATGAATGCCCTGTCGCTGCGCAAGCGCCTTGCCGACACAACGGTGGAATTGCCATCCGGTGGCTCCATGATGATCGCCGGCCTGGTTCGCGACGATGTCAGGCAAGCCGTCAACGGATTGCCTGGATTGACAAAGATCCCGGTGCTTGGCGCGCTCTTCCGCAGCAGGGATTTCGTGCGAAACGAGACCGAGCTCGTCATCATCATCACGCCCTATCTGGTTAAGCCGGTGGCGCGCAACGACCTTGCCAAGCCGGACGACAATTTCAACGCCGCCAGCGATGGCGCCGGCATGTTCCTTGGCCGCGTCAATCGCGTCTACGGCACCATGCAGACCGACAAGCCCAATGGCCGCTACCACGGCGTTGTCGGCTTCATCTACAAGTAAGCGGGGAAGCGGACATGTCTCAGTCAGCATTGAAGGCAAGCACCATCGCCGCAACGACCCGTCTCGGCCGTTCACGGGTCTGCCGGCGAGCCGTTCCTGTCCTGGCGGTTGCGGTGGCGGCGCTGCTCGCCGGCTGCGCCCAGCGCGACAGCATCACGGTCGGCGCCATTCCGGACGATTACCGCACCAACCATCCGATCGTCATCGCCGAGAAGAATCAGAAGATCGACCTGCCTGTCGGCGCCGGTGACCGCGGCATGACCGGCTCCCAGCGCGATACGCTTCTTGGCTTCCTGGATGGCTATGACAGAAGTGCCGCCCCGACGCTGACGATCCAGGTCCCGAGCGGATCGGCCAACGAGGTCGCCGCGACCACGGCGGCCCGCGATTTCGCCCGGCTGGCGGTTGCCAGCGGCATCAAGCGCAATCGGATTGTCGTGACCTCCTATCAGTCCGCCTCCGCCGAAGCCTCTGCCCCGATTCGCGTTGCTTATATCTCGGTGAAAGCCCAGACCGATAAGTGCGGCCGCTGGCCCGAAGATCTTATGGAGACATCGGAGAACAAGCACTATGCCGACTTCGGCTGCTCCTATCAGAACAATCTTGCCGCCCAGATGGCCAATCCCGCCGACCTGCTCGGCCCGCGTAAATCTGCCAATATTGATCCGGCAAATCGTAGCCAAGCCATCGATGTTTACCAAAAGAGAGGCATTTCGGAAGAGTTCCTCGGCAATTCGGAAGTGACGTACTGAGCCGCAAATCTCGGATAGAACAGGCCACGGGAGAGAGCATGACGATGAGCAACCTTGCCTACGACGCCCCGGTGGACGGCAGCGATACCTCGCAGCAGGACATCGCCGCGATGCAGGCGTTGCGGCCGATCCCGCGCATCTCGATCCAGGCATTCTGCGAGACCGAGGGTGTTGCCAACCCGGTCGAGCGCGCCGGCGAGGACCGTCGCATGACGAAGGCGCATCTCAAGGTCCACATGGGCGGTGTTCCCACTGCCATCGAATTCTACCAATCGGCGCCGACGCCCAATCTGATCCTGCTGGAATCGCGCAGCGAGCCCAAGCAATTGCTGGAACAACTCGCCCAGCTTTCGGAATATTGCGATCCGACGTCGAAGGTGGTGGTGATCGGCCACTACAATGATGTCGGCCTCTACCGGGAACTCATCCGCAACGGCATTTCCGAATATGTGATCGCTCCGGTCTCGATGGCCGACATCGTCAGCGTGGTGTCGTCGATTTTCATCGATCCGGAAGCCGAGCCGCTCGGCCGCTCGATCGCCTTCGTCGGCGCCAAGGGCGGTGTCGGCTCCTCCACGATCGCCCACAATGTGGCTTGGGCGATGTCCTCCCTGTTCAAATCCGAAGTGGTCGTCGCTGATCTCGATCTGGCTTTCGGCACCGCCAACATCAATTTCGACCAGGATCCGGCGCAAGGCATTGCCGAGGCGGTGTTTTCACCGGAACGCATCGATGAAGTCTATCTCGACCGGCTGCTGACCCAGTGCGCCGAGCATCTGTCGCTGCTGGCGGCGCCTTCGACGCTCGAACGGGTCTATGATTTCGATCCAGAGGCCTTCGTTCAGCTCATCGACACCGCCCAGCGCAGCGTGCCGCTTCTGGTGCTCGACGTCCCCCATGCCTGGACGGGCTGGACCAAGAACACCTTGGTCAAGGCCGACGAGATCGTCATCACCGCGACACCGGAACTTGCCAATCTGCGCAACACCAAGAACCTCATCGATATGCTCAAGCGGCTTCGTCCCAATGATCCGCCGCCCAAGCTTATCATCAACCAGGCCGGCGTCCCGAAACGCCCGGAGATTTCGCCGGCCGATTTCGCCGAGCCGCTCGGTCTGTCGCCAATGTCGGTCATTGCTTTTGATCCATTGCTGTTCGGCAATGCTGCCAACAACGGACGCATGCTTGGCGAAATGGATGCCAAGAACCCGATCGTCGCAATGATCAACGAAATGGCGCATGTGCTGACCGGGCGCAGCGAAATCAAGATCAGGAAGAAGGCCGGG
>NZ_RZRO01000172.1:0-7074 GCF_003997975.1 Mesorhizobium sp. M7A.F.Ca.US.005.03.1.1 | reverse complement strand
GTCGTGGCTGCGTGCGATCCTGGCTTCGATCTTCACCTTGGGGTGCGCCCGGGCAAATCGGCCGAGCACGTCCGGCAGCACCGCCTCGCCGAAATCTTCCTGCAAGCCGAGCCGTACCCAGCCTTCCAGCTCGACACCGTGGATGGCGGATGCCGCCTCGTCGTTCAACTCGATTAGCCGGCGCGCATAGCCGAGCATGGTCTCGCCGGCCTCGGTCAAAGCGAGGCCCCGTCCTGATTTGCGGAAGATCGGCGTCGCCGCCTGTTCTTCCAGTTTCTTTAATTGCGCGCTGACCGCCGACGTCGACCGGCCAAGCCGGTCAGCGGCCTTGGCAAAGCTACCCAGCTCCATGCCGGTGACGAAACTGCGCAAGACGTCGAGGTCGAATGTCACGCGTCGCATGTTGGAAATCCCGATTTTCAGGATTGTAAGTTCAAAACTTCCTGATTTTCAGGATGAAATTATGGCGGTAGGGACAGATCGTCAAGGCCGGACCGCTGGCCAGCACGGGAAATGAAGTCATGTCCGCCATTGTCAATTGCACCGACCGGCAGCCGTCGGAACTTCTGGAAGATACCGGTTCCACCGGGAGGGTGTTCACGCCGGGCCATCGCTGGAAAGTCCTGGGCATCGGCGTTGCCGCCAATGCCGCCTTCTCGGCTACGTTCTCCGGCATCCCGGCGACGGCGGTCGTTCTTCGCCAGGGCTATCACCTAGGCAATGCCGAGCTCGGCCTGGCGCTCGGCCTTCTCGGGCTTGGGGTCGCGCTCAGCGAACTGCCCTGGGGTCTGCTCACCGATCGCTGGGGCGACCGCCGCGTGCTGTTGATCGGGCTCGGCGCGACGGCGGCGTGGCTCCTGGTCATGGCGATGCTGGTCGTGCCGACAAAGGCCGGTACTCCCGATGTCACGCTGCTCTCCGCGAGCCTATTCATCACCGGATTGCTCGGCGGCAGCGTCAACGGTTCGAGCGGCCGCGCCATCATGGGCTGGTTCCGGGAAAACGAGCGCGGCTTCGCCATGAGCATCAGGCAGACGGCGGTGCCGCTTGGCGGCGGCCTTGGCGCGCTCGTGCTGCCCTCGCTTGCGCTGGCTTTCGGCTTTGCCGCGGTGTTCGGGGTCCTGGCGGGTGCATCCGCTCTGTCTGCCCTGTTCGCCTGGCGCTGGCTGCACGAGCCGCCGACGGCAGGCGAGGGCCATCCCGCTTCGGCTGTGGCCGGACCGGCGCCGCTGCGCAATCGCGACGTCTGGCGTATCGCGACCGCCATCGGCCTGCTCTGCTTTCCGCAGGTGGCCGTGCTCACCTTCGCCTCCGTATTCCTGCACGACTTCGTTGGGTTGGGAACGGCGGCAATCAGTGCCAGCCTCGCCGCGGTGCAGATCGGCGCCATGGTCATGCGCATCTGGAGCGGCCGCTTCACCGACCGTTATGGCAACCGCCGCCAATTTCTTCGCCTGTGCAGCGCGTTCAGCGCCCTTGCCTTCGCCATGCTTTGGCTGCTGGTCCTGTTCGGCCCAACCATTCCGGGCGGCCAGCTCATCTGGTCGGCGGTTCTTCCGGTCGTGCTTATTGTCGCAGGCATCTCTGTCTCCGCCTGGCACGGCGTCGCCTACACCGAGCTTGCCACCCTTGCCGGCGCCGGCCATGTCGGAACCGCGCTCAGCCTTGCCAACACCTTTGTTTTCGTCGGCTTCTTCCTGGTGCCGGTGGCCATTCCGGGGCTCTTGCACCTCTGGTCCTGGTCCGGCGTCTGGCTGGCGGCCGCCATCTGCGCGCTGATCGCCCGGCCGATCTTCCTGCGTCCGGCCTGAATGGTCGGCCGCAAAATCGCCCGACTTCGCAACCACGACCTCGGGCCGACCGGGAAAACCCGATCGAATCCGTTAACGTCCCATCAAGGTTAATGCATCATTTTGCTCTCCAGTGGGGTCTGTAGCGTTCCTGGAGAGAGTTCCGTGCATCGACGTGTGTTGAAGCGGCTGGTTGCCGCCGCCGGTGAGAGAAAACGTGGCTTTTTGGGTCCGCTCGTCATCGGTTTCGGCATCTGGATCGGCTTTCCGACCGTCGCCGCCTATCAGGACATGACGAGCCTCGTTTCCGGCCTCGAAGCATCGAGCACGCGCTGGAATTCCTATGTCGAGAAATCCGTTGCCGGCTCGACCCATGCGGCTGAGATGCCCTTTGTCGATTCCGATGTCACCGGCTCCATTTCCGGATCGGGCGTCCATCTGGCCGGTGTCGGCAAGGTGTCGTTTCGCGGCAAGGGCGGCAAGGTCAGCGCCACACCCGATGAGGACCGCGTGGTGCGCGCCGAGAAGAAAGGGCGCATCGTCCAGATGTCTCCCGTCGCACCGCCAAAGAACTTCAACGCCGGCTCGATCTTCGAGCGCACGTCCTCCTTGCTGCGACCCAGCATGGACAGCGGCCTGAAAATGGCTTTCGCCAAGCCGCAGATCAAAGGCAAGGAAATCCAGATCGCCGCCGCATTCCATGTGCGCGAGGACAAGAAGCCGGATCCCGGCATGCCGGCCATGCTGGCGGCGCTGGTCAACAACGACCATCCGGATGTGCTGGCCACCGCCTATGCGCAATCCGAGCCGGACTATGCCAAGGCATCGCCCTTCGAGGCCCTGCTTCAGGACGAGCAGCCCAATGAGGGCCGCTTCATTCCGCCGATGGCCAAGGGCGATCATTCGTGGATCCAGAACCCGCTGCCGGCGAGTGTCTTCTCCAAGAAGGAGCAGGCATGCCTTGCCAACGGAATCTATTTCGAGGCGAGGAGCGAATCCGTGCGCGGCCAGGCCGCTGTCGCCCAGGTCATCCTCAACCGCGTCCGCAATCCGACCTATCCGAATTCGATCTGCGGCGTCGTCTACCAGAACGACAGCTGGTTCAACCGTTGCCAGTTCTCCTTCGCCTGCGACGGCAGGAAGAAGCGCATCGATAGCCCAGCCGCCTACAAGACCGCCCAGGAGATCGCCATGGCCGTCACCGCCGGCAAGATCTTCATTCCGGAAGTCGGATCGTCGACCCACTACTATGCCCAATATGTCCATCCCGGCTGGGCGCGCACGATGCAGAAGATGACCAAGATCGGCCTGCATATCTTCTATCGGACCTATGGCGGCGGCTGGAGCTGAGTGCGGAGCAGCCGCTGATCCTTGATGTGGCGCGCAGCCGATCAAAGAGCCATTGCGCGGGGGATTCGCGCCATGCATCCTCGTCATCCTGGCGGGCACGATGTCGCACCTTCGTAATTCATTGATTTCATTGCCTAAAATACATGGCAATGAACTTCCGCCCGTGGCTTGACGGGCGCAAACCCTCTAACTATGTTGCCGGCGACTTTAGAAGCGGACGGACGGTGACGGTCTGACCGGGCAGGGGGGTTGCGATGGCCGACAAGAATGGGCCAGACGGAACCGGAGAAACCGGCCGCGGCAATCAGCATGAACCCGACATCCGCGACGACGATCTTGAGCGCCGCCGCCGTGACCTTGAAGCTTCGCTTGCGACAAGGCGGCCGGGCCGGCTCGAGGGGAAAGACGACGCGAAAGCGGGCAGTGTGGCCGGTTATGGTCAGGCGCTCAAACTCTCCAGCGAGTTTATCGCCGGGGTGGTGGTGGGTGCCGGCATCGGCTGGGTCATCGACCGTTTGGCGGGGACATCGCCATGGGGTCTGATCGTGTTTCTGCTGCTTGGTTTTGGCGCCGGAGTGCTCAATGTGATGCGTTCCGCCGGCGTCGTGGCAGAATTTGGACAGGGCGATAAATCGCGCCGTGGCCAAGACGACAAGAAATGACCGCGCACCATGTGCGGTAATGGTAACGAGGCCGTACGCGGCATTGACGGGGTTTGAACGTGGCAGCTGACAAGGTCGATCCGATCCACCAGTTCCATATCAACAAGCTGATTCCGATCGACATCGGCAGCTATGACCTGTCTTTCACCAATTCGGCGCTGTTCATGGTCGCAACCGTGATCGTCGCGGCTGGATTCCTGTTTCTCACGACGTCGAGCCGCAGCCTGGTTCCCGGGCGGCTTCAGTCGGTCTCCGAGATGGCGTACGAGTTTGTCGGCAACATGTTGCGCGACGCCGCCGGCACGCAGGGCATGAAGTTCTTCCCTCTCGTGTTCTCGCTGTTCATGTTCGTGCTCGTCGCCAATCTGCTTGGCCTGTTCCCCTATTTCTTCACCGTCACCAGCCACATCATCGTCACCTTCGGCCTTGCCGTGCTGGTGATCGCAACCGTGGTCGTCTACGGCTTCATGAAGCATGGTCTTGGCTTCCTGAAACTGTTCGTGCCGCACGGCGTGCCGGTCTTCCTGCTGCCTCTCGTGGTGCTGATCGAAGTGATCTCCTTCGTGTCGCGCCCGGTCAGCCTCTCGGTTCGTCTGTTCGCCAACATGCTCGCCGGCCACATCACGCTGAAAGTGTTCTCCGGCTTCGTCGTCAGCCTGAGCGCGCTCGGCGCGGTTGGCGTCGCCGGCTCGATCCTGCCTCTGGCGATGGCGGTGGCGCTGACGGCACTGGAACTGCTGGTCGCCTTCCTGCAGGCCTACGTCTTTGCCGTGTTGACCTGCATGTATCTCAACGACGCCCTGCATCCAGGGCACTAGGTCCAAAAGTTTCCGGCCCAAAGATTTCCAACATTGGCGCCGGATGGAATCGCAACGGAATTTTAGATCCAAAGGAGTTGAACAAATGGACGCAGAAGCAGCAAAGTACATCGGCGCCGGCATCGCTTGCCTGGGCATGGGTGGCGCGGGCATTGGCCTCGGCAACATCTTCGGCAGCTACCTGGCGGGCGCACTGCGCAACCCTTCGGCCGCCGATGGCCAGTTCGGCCGTCTGATCTTCGGCTTTGCCGTGACCGAAGCTCTGGGCATCTTCTCGCTTCTCATCGCGCTTCTGGCCCTGTTCGGCTGAGCACTCGGGAAGATTGGACAGGCCGGCCGCGCAAGCGGCGGGCCTGAATTTCGGGGATAGTCCATGTTCGTGACATCTGCCTTTGCGCAAGAGTCCGCGCCATCAGCCGATACCAGCCACGCTGCGACGGAAGGCGACACGCATTCCGGCACCAGCGTGCCTGCTGAAGCGCATGGCACGTTTCCGCCATTCGATCCGGCGACGTTCCCGTCGCAGCTTCTGTGGCTGGCGATCACCTTCGGGCTGTTCTATCTCTTCCTGAAGCGGGTGGTGATGCCGCGCGTCGGCGGCATCATCGATGTCCGCAACGATCGCATCACGCAGGACCTCGACCAGGCGGCCAGGTTGAAGGGCGAGGCCGACGCCGCCGTTGCTGCCTACGAGCAGGAACTGGCGGAAGCCAAGACCAAGGCCAACGCCATCGGCCAGCAGGCCAACGACGCTGCCAAGGCCGAGGCCGACACCGCTCGCAAGAAGGTCGAGGCTGCGCTCGACGCGAAGCTTGGCGAAGCCGAAGCCCGCATTTCTTCCATCAAGGCCAATGCCATGAAGGAAGTCGGCAGCATCGCCGAGGACACCGCTTCGGCGATCGTCGAGGCTCTGGTTGGCGGCAAGGCCAGCAAGGCCGAGATCGCGGCCGCGGTCAAATCCGTGGCCCGGTGAGGAGCGCATCATGGATTACACATCTCTCGCGACGCTCTGGGCCACGATAGCCCTGATCATCTTCCTCGGCGTTGCCGTCTACATCAAGGTGCCTGGCATGATCGCCAAGGCGCTCGACGCCCGTGCCGCCAGGATCAGCAATGAACTGGACGAAGCGCGCCGGCTGCGCGAGGAGGCCCAGCAGCTGCTCGGCCAGTACCAGCGCAAGCGCAAGGAAGCCGAGCAGGAGGCCGCCGACATCGTCGCTGCCGCCAAGCGCGAAGCCGACATGCTTGCCGCCGACGCGCATAAGAAGACCGAGGACTATGTCGTCAGGCGCACCGCGCTTGCCGAACAGAAGATCGGTCAGGCCGAGCGTGATGCCATCAGCGAAGTGCGCGCCAGCGCCGTCGACATCGCCGTCGAGGCAGCACGCGCGCTGCTTGCCGGCAAGATCGACGCCAAGGCCGGTGCAGATCTGTTCAAGGCTTCGCTCGCGGACGTGAAGTCGAAGCTGAATTAGGCGGTTCGTCTAGCCAGTCATCGAAAGCCGCCCGGGCAACCCGGCGGCTTTTTTGTTGCGGCGCTGAAGCTGCCAATCTCCCCCCTCGTGGGGGAGATGCCCGGCAGGGCAGAGGGGGGGCGTGAAGGAACGCTAACCTTTGTTGTCCTAAGGTCTATCGGGACAAGCCTGAGGGCATAACTGCAATCGATTGAGAGGCCGGCGGGACAGCGCCCCCCTCTCTCCTACCGGACATCTCCCCCACAAGGGGGAGATTGGCTTGTCGTCGTCGTCGCTCAATCCAGCCCGGCGAAGCTCTCTTCTTCCACCACGTCCACCTCGGCCCCACCCAGCCGGAATGGCGCAAACGACACGCGGTGCAGCCGCGCCACCGGGCCATGCGCTTCGATCGCGGTGCGATGGCGAACCGTGGCGTAGCCCATATGGACTTCGAACCCGTAGCGGTCGTGATGGTTGCCGCAGCCGCACATCATGCGGTCGCGCATCACCTTGGCGACGATCGAGGCGGCGGCGATCGACTGCGAACGCTGGTCGCCCTTGATCAGCGCGCGCCCTTCACAAGGCAGTCCCGGCGGCACGTCGCGTCCATCGGCAAGCGCAAGCTTCGGCCGGACCGACAGCCCTACCAGCGCGCGCCGCATGGCTTCCAGGCTTGCCTTGAGGATGTTGCTGCCGTCGATGCCCTCGGCGCTGATGGAGGCCATCGAGACCGCCTGTGCGGAGCCGAGAATGCGCAGGAACAGGGCCTCACGCTGCAAATGGCTGAGGCGTTTGGAATCGTCGAGGCCGTCGGGAATGTTGGCGGGATCGAGCACCACCGCTGCGGCGACCACCGGCCCGGCCAGGGGGCCGCGGCCTGCCTCGTCCATCCCGGCGACCGGCCACAGGCCCTCCGCCATCGCCTTCGTCTCGAAGGAGAAGTCGGGCTTCTCGATGATCTCAAAGAGAGGCGGAGAATCAGAACGCGCGCGAGCCATGT
>NZ_RZRO01000171.1:0-7158 GCF_003997975.1 Mesorhizobium sp. M7A.F.Ca.US.005.03.1.1 | reverse complement strand
CGATCAGTTCGGTGGTCAGTGCCTTCGGCACCTCGGCCAACGCTATGTGGATGGTGACGGGAACGGTGCGCAGGTCGGGTCCTGCCAGCATCATCACCGGCATCGCCTCGACACCGCTGTGCCGAGCCGCCAGATGCGCCAGATATTCGGTGTGGCCGGGAAAGCGAAAGCCGGCATCGTAGAGCGGCTTCTTGGCGATGGGGCAGGTGACCACGGCCGAGGCTTCGCGGGCAAGGCAATCGGCGACGGCGCGGTCGATGGCCTCGATGGTGGCGGCCGCATTGGCCGGATCCGGCTGGCCGGGGCTGTCGATGCAGCCTGCAGCCAGCGGAACGATCGGCAAGGCGCGGGCAAAGACCTGCGCCGCTTGTGCCGGGGTGGCTTCGGCGATCGGCAGCGAGAGGCCGAGCAGGCGCGCCCGGGAGGCGATCAGCGCCGGATCGGCGAGCAGGTAGAAGGGGGGCAGGGCGGCAGCTTCACGCGCCATGAAGGCGGCGATGGCGATCTCCGGCCCAATGCCGGACGGATCGCCGGCGCTCAACGCGAGCGCAGTCACTGCGTTGCCCACGTCAGCGCTTGACGATGCGGGCTTTTGCCTTCAGCTCGTCGACATATTTCTTGCTGAGCGCGTCGGCATCCTTGTCGCCGCCGGAGCCTTCGGCCTGGAACGCCATCTGGGCAACCTTGTCGTCGGACACTTCGCGCGACGAGCAGATGCCGATGAATTCGACGCCGCGTTCAGTTTCGCGCGTGACGGTGGCACCGCCGACTTTGGTAGCTTTGATCTGCTCGGCCCAGTCCGGCGGCAGTTGCGGCGCCAGCACCCGGCCCAGATCGCGAACGGTGACGTCGATCAGGCCCTTGGCGAATTCGCGCGTCGTGTTGCAGCCGTTGAAGCGGGCGCGCATGGCGTCGGCCTCTCGCTTGCGTTTGCCCAGCGTCGCGCTGCGTTCAGCCGCCGGCACCACGAAGATGACCTGCTGCAGCATGTATTCGGTGGCGCTCGGTTTGGCGCCGCCTTTTTCGAGCATCTTCCTGACGAGATCCTGTTCGCTGACGGCGCCGGTGCCGTCGCCGGAACGGTAGCGCGCGCTCAAGGCCTGGTTCCAGGCCATCTGGGCGCGGATGAATTCCTTGAAGTGGCTCTTAGTGACGCCCGACTTCTCCATGACGCCGTCGAGCTGGCTGAGCTGCATCTTGTTGCTCGAGGCAAAGCGCTGGTACGCGGCATCGACCTGGGCGTCGCTGATGCGGATACCAAGCCGCTTGGCCTCGGCCATACGCAACGTCTGGTCGATCATTTCCTGGCCGGCATCGCCCTTCTTGCGCTGCAGCTTCAGGAAGGCGGCGCGATGGGCGATGTCGCCGGTGGTGACAGGAATGTCGTTGACGACGTATTTGATCTCGCTGGCGAAAGCCGGCGGCGCCATTACGGTGATCGACACGGACGTCGCCGCCACGAGCAACGCGAAACCTGCTGAAAAGAGGTATTTCCTCATCGTTGGCATCCCAATTCTATCCCGGTCCCGCCCAATTTGATCTTTCCAGGTGCGCGAAATCCGTGCCAGCCCTATGCGGCGAAACGATGTCGCCGATTGTTACTGGATCGTGTCGACGGCACTGGTCGACGAGCCGAAATCGCCGAGGGTGCGGAACGACAGATTGAAGCCGATGGTCTGCGACACCTCCCTGGTGTTCAGATCGCGCGACTGCGAGTAGGTCATCAAATAAGTGAAGCAGGAATCGTTGTAGGCGAAGCCGACGCCGTCCTTGACCAGCAGGCTCTGCTGCAGGTCGTAGGTTCCTGTGCCGAAGACGCGCCAGTTTTCGGCCAGATGCGTGGATGCACCAAGCGTGACCTCGTGGCGGTCGGTGGTGAAGCCGTACAGCGGCTGGGCCTGGATGAAGGCGTATTTGGCGCTCAGCGACACAGGCAGGCCGGAATAGGCGGCCTTCACCTCGGCGCGGCGGATCTCGAAGCTCTGTTCGTCGAAACGGCCGCTGACCGAGGCCGCGAAGCCGTTGGGGCTGTTGATGCCGAACAGGCCGACATAGTCGGACTTGGTCGTGTCGAGGCCGGAGTTTGCGCCGACATTCACCAAATCCGGCGCGGCGAACGAGTTCTCGCCGCCAATCTGATAGGATTGGCCGAAAATGGCATTGGTGCCCCAGCCATTGTTGTAGGAGCCGGAATAGCGGAAGCCGACATTGGCGCGCGAACCGCCTTCGACGCGGTCGTAGCCGGAGAACTTGTCGCGTTCGAACAAGGTGGTCGCATCGAAGACCATGCTTTGGGCGTCTTCGTTGGGTACTGAGAGGCCGCCGACATATTGCTCGTTCGGACGCATGAAGACCTGTGCCATCGGTTCGATGACATGGCTGGACCCGCTGGCCATGGAAAACAGCACCGGCCAACGCATCTCGAGGCCTGCGGTTGCCATGTAACGGGCAAATGACGAGCGCATATCGGCCTGCTCGTTCAAATTTGCTGCCATATTGTTAATGGCAGTGAGCGAAGCCGATGACGCATTGAGGTAGTCGACGTCGCCCTGCAGTGCGAGCAATGGCGTCAGCACCAGCCCGCCATCGGTGACGAAGCTCCGCTTCCACTCGGCCTCGGCGGTGAGACGGCCCGATTCGCCTTCGATACCAGGGACACGCTGTATGGGGGTGGAGAAAGTGTCATCGAGTTCGTCGCGGCGGATGACACGCGCGTTGACGTTGAGCGATAGCTGGCCGCCGGCCACCGACGCATCAGGAATATAGGCGTAGTCGAGCGACGGCAGCACCCAGGGCTGTTGTCCGCTTCGCGCAGAGGCGTTGTCGTCAGGTGTATCTTCCTGCACATCGAAATGCATGGCGCGCACGTCGAAATAGTTGCGGCCGTTGAGACCCGTCAAGTAGACCGACGACTGGTGGACGCTGCTATTGTACTTTTCGATGCCGTAGGTGTTCGAGAAATTCTTGTCGGTCTGCAGCAGCACGTCCCAGCCGAAGTTCCAGCGTGAGTTGATGGCGAACTGCCCCTGGGTACCCATCATGCCGCGGAATTTGTTGGGATCGCCGGCGCTGCCCGAATTGACGTTGTGGCCAGAGCTGGAGGGGAAGGCAGTGGTGTCGAGGAAAGCGTCGGGATTCTGCTGGTGTATCCCGGCGATCTTCAAGCTGTACTCGCCATTGTTGAAGCGCTGACGCCACTCGGCCTCACCGAGGAAACCCTGCTTGGTATAGCCGGTGCCGGTGACGGTCAGGTCGTAGGTCGGCGCCAATGCAAGATAATAGGGGACTTTCACGCCGACGCCGAGATCGCTCTTGTAGATGATGCTCGGGATCAGGAAGCCGCTCTTGCGCTTCACCGTCGGGTCGGCAATTTCGAATGCAGGCAGATAGGCAAGCGGAAAACCGAAGAACTCGAAATTCGCATTCTCGAAGCGAACCGTCTTCTTCTCGCCGTTCCAGATGATCTTCTTGGCCTTGACGCGCCAGGTCGGCGCTTTGTCCGGCTTATCCTCGCACGGCTCGCAGGCGGTGTAGACGCCATTGTGGAAGGTGGTCAGCACGCCGCCCATGCGTTCGGCGCTTTCGGCGGCGAAATAGGCCTTGTCGATGGTTTCGACCCGCAACGCGTTGACGAAGCCGTCGGCGAAGTCATCGGTGATGTCGATATGCTGCGAATTGATCTTGGTACCGTCGCTGTTGATGACTTCGACGTTACCGCTTGCGACCATTCGCTTGGTGTTGCGGTTGTACTCGACCCGCTGGGCGACAAGGCGATTGCCACCATAGTCGATCTGCACGCCGCCAACGGCGGTCACGGTCTGGTTGTCGTTGTTATAGACCAGCGTGTCGGCCGCCAGCAGCATTTGCGAGCCGGACGGAACCGATGTCGCCATGTCGCCGACGTCCTGCGCAAGCGCCGGTGCCGGAACGGCGTAGGCAAGCACGCACGCCAAGGCGGTCGCCGCATAGAGGCGCGCCAAACCGGCCTGCCTGTTGCTGGGCAAAAACGCCTCCCTCACTAGCCGTCTTCCTTGTATAGCAGGAAAGTCACCCCGAAGAACATAGCCACCATGACCGGTACCCAGGCGGCTACGACAGTCGGCACGAATCCCGCCACGCCGAATGCCTTCACCAGAACCGAAACGACATAAAGCAGAAAGCCAGCGATGATGCCACCCAGAATCATCGTCGCCGACTGCCCCATCCTAGCAAATCGCATTGAAACCGTTGCCGCGATCAGCGTCATGGCGACGAGAAGGAACGGCAACGCCACGAGCGAATCAAACTGCATGGCAAAGGCATTTGCCTTGAGGCCGAAGGAGCGGGCAACCTCGATCTTTCCGGGCAGGTCGTAGAAGGGGATGGTTTCCGGGCGCGCCAGCCGCTCTTGCACGAATTCGGGCTTCAGATTGGTCGGTACGCGATCGGTTGCCGATGCCTGGATCGTGCCGTTCTGGAACGTCTTGACGTCCTGCAATTCCCAATAGCCGTCGCGCAGGAAGGCACGGGCAGCATCCTTGCGCTCGACGATGTTGCCTTGCGGGTCGAGAATGAAGAATACGACATCGGCCATTTCCAGGCCCTGGTTCAGGATGGCCCGCGCACCGATGATGGTGTCCCCCGAACTGGTTTTCTGCCGGATCCAGGGCGCGGCATCGGCCGAGACCGTATTCGATTTGCCGGAACGCAGCTGGGTTTCGATCTGCTCGGACCAGGAGAATGCGTGCGCGGCGAGCGGATTGATGACGCCAACCGACAGGACGCCGAACAGCAAGGCTCCGATACAGCAGGGCAAGAGGAACTGCCAGGCGGAAACACCGGCGGAACGCGCGATGACCAGCTCGTAGCGCCGGTTCAGCGACACCAGCGTCGCCATCGCCGAGAAGAGACCGACGAACGGCACCGTCTGCAGCATGATCATCGGCATACGGAGGCCTGAAATGGCTACCGCCGTGCCGTAGGTGAAGCCGGGCAGGCCGGTGGTGCGGCCGGACAGCTCGGTGAAATCGATCAGGAACACCAGCGCTAGGAGGCCGATGAAGAACCAGATGGTGATCGTCACGTAGCGGAAGAAGAAATAGCGGCCCAGTGTCCAGCCCATCAGCCGACCCCTTGCCCTGATGTGCCGCGCCTGGACAAACGCAATTTGAAAGCATTCCAGCTGTCAGCGATGCGCGAGGCGAAGTTTGTCATCCAGTCCGCCCAGGTCACGGGCAGTTCCAGTGTCCGGTTCGAGACGATGAACCAGATCGCCACCGCGGAAGCCACGATCGGCACACCATAGACCATATAGGCATATTGCGGGATCTCATCCGCCTTGCTGGCGGCGAAAAAGCCCAGCCAACGCACGAACAGCGATATCGTGATCGCCGTGATCAGCGGATTGACGCGCGCCTCGCGGTGCGAGCGCGCATCCCCGGCGACCGCAAGCGCGATCAGCGCGAAAACCATGGAATAGGTCCATTCCGAGAACCGCTGGTTGACTTCGGCCCGGTATTCGTAGGGGCTCTGCTGATAATACTTGTCGTTGGCGCTCGGGTTGAGCAGGTACTGCGTCGTCTGGTCCTTGGGCAGGAGCGTCACCGCTGAAGCCGCCGCCATGAAGGCCGACATGTCGAAGGCATAGGAGGTGAAGCGGATGACGGAGAGATCGCCGGTCAGCGTTTTGCGATGGATGACGCCGTCATTCATCATCAGCACCTTTTCACCGCCGCGTTCGATGATGCTGCCGGTCTTGGCGTAGTAGACGAGGTTGACGCCTTCTTCGCGCGAATCGGCGACGAAAATGCCGCCCAGCCGATTGTTGGGAAGGCGCTCGCCGACCTGCAGGAACAACCCGTCGTCGATCTTGCGGAAGGTGCCTTCCTGGATGATCAGCGACAACAGATCCGCGCGTGACGACGCCACCAGGGCCCGGTTCTTCTGCCGTGCGTAAGGATCGATGCCGTTGTCGACGGCAAAGGAAAAAACGGCTGCGGCGAGCGCCAGCAACATGATCGGCCGCACGATCGTCCAGCGCGAGGCCCCCGCGGCGTTGACGACGGCAAGTTCGGAATCCGAATTCATGACGCTGAGTGTCTGTGCGACCGCCACCACAAGCGCAAAAGGCACCACGATCGGGATGATGGACGGAAGGATGAGGGCGGCGACTTCGAAGAAGGTCAGCGCCGATTGGCCGCTGTCGGTGACCAGATCGATCTTTGCCAGCACCTGCGTCGTCCATACGATCGCCAGCGTCCACACAAGAGCGGCCATGAAGACCACGAAAGCGCGGCGCATGATGTAGCGTTCAACGACCTTCATGAAGGCTTTTCTCGATTTTTTCGAACGGCATCATGCCGCCGAACAAGGTAGCTGTCCGGCAGCGCCTGCACAACTGGCTCATCAGATGGTCTATCCGGGTTCTGTCCCACATCACGCCCCCCGGCTGGGCGGAGTGTCGGCGGGAATGGATAAGAAAGGGCGAACATCGATGGTTAACAACAAGTTGCGGCAAAAGCGGGGCCGTGCCGCGACGAATCGTCATCGATTCCATAGGTCATATGGGATGCCAATTCGGCAAAGTCTTGCCAAATGCCGGAAAACGACCAAATGTCGCGCATCGTTTCGAACCGCTTCCCCAAAAGTCGCGCATTCCCTGAAAGCAGGACATGATGAATCAAAGACCATCGATCGCCTTCGCCAAATTTTCCGGGTCCCAGAGCGCGGTGAACAAGAAGGGCACGGTCTTCGTGCTCGCGGCGGATGAGGGCGGCCTGAGCGACGTCGCCAAGGCCAGTGATCCCGGCAAGACACTGGAGCGGGCTTTTCCCGTGGCTGAGTTCACCGGCAAGTTCGCCAGCACGGTGGAAGTTCTGGCCCCGCAGGGAGCGTCGCTCGACAGACTGGTGGCGATAGGCACCGGCAAGGTGTCGGGACTGGACGAATATGCGTGGTTGAAGCTTGGCGGCACCGTTTCCGCGTCGCTGCGCAAGGCGACCGAGGTAGCGGTGATCCTCGATGTGGTCGGCGCCTCGCCGAGCGCGAAGGACGCGGCAAGCCTTGCCGCGGGCATTCTCCTGCGCAGCTATTCCTTCGACAAGTACAAGACCAGGAAGGACAAGGACGACGGCAAGGCAGAGCCGAAGAAGCCGGTCAAGGTGACCATCCACACCGCCG
>NZ_RZRO01000170.1:0-7359 GCF_003997975.1 Mesorhizobium sp. M7A.F.Ca.US.005.03.1.1 | reverse complement strand
CGTCGCACTGCGCGGACGATGTGAAGTATGGCGTTGTCGAGCGGGTGGTTGCCGACTTTCAGGCCATGAAGCGGGATGGAACGGTTTTTGCGGGCCAGAAGATCGCCGACCTCATCACCGTCAACGGCGTGCGCGTTGTCGCCGAGGACGGCACCTGGGGACTGGTGCGCGCCTCGTCGAACAAGCCGGAACTGGTCGTGGTCGTCGAAAGCCCGGTGTCGTCGCAGCGTCGACGGGAGATGTTCGAGGCTGTCGACACCGTGCTGCGCCGCAGCCCCGAGGTGGGCGCCTACAACCAGACATTCTGAGTATCCCTTAGGCCGCCGGCTGACAGCCGCACGTCTGCCTGATCGATCACACCCCAACGCGCGCGCTGTTGGAGCTCGCGGCGTCAAAAGTACCGTTGTGGGTCACCTGCGCTTCGCCCAGTAATTGCAGGACCCATCCCGGCGTCCGAGTGAACCTTGGTGGCCGCTGGGATACGCATCATGATCGGAGACGCGAACAGGTGCAAACTTCCCCTGTCGGTGATGAGACCCAAGGATCAGTCGCTTGACCTGTCCTGGTTGTGGCGCGCTCTTCTCGTCAACAGGCGGATGCCATCTTCATCCATGATGAGCTGAGTGCGATACCCGTCGAATTTGATCTCGTGAATCCAGTCGCCCCGCTTGGGCGGGTGTCGACAAGCTCCGGCTCAATAGGTGGGATGAACTTCAAACGCATGAACTGCCTCGCAAGACTGCGATTCAATATAGCGTGCGCTAAAATGGTTCCGGACCATTTTAGACGAATTGAATGTTTGATAGCCATGGCGAATCCGACCTTGGACCACCAATCCCCGGCAAGCTGCACGGTGGCGAGCCAGCCCACGAGACGACAATTTCCATACCTGCCCGATTTGCGGTCAGCAGGTCGACATGCGCGACCTGCGCCGTCATTTGGCACGAACGGCCGAGGCACAGACCGCTGCTGCTGTTGGTTGATCAGGCGAGAATGCCGCTCGAACGGGGCGGCGTTTCGTTGCCCCGGACCCCTCCGACTGCCTCTTCTCAAAAGCTGTTCCATTGCGCGGAGCAAAGTCACGATTCAGAAGGGAGTCTCGCGTGGCATCGGTCGTGCGGCAACGCGAAATCCATCGACCTTCATTCAAATGTTCTGTTGACAAAAAACACGACCCGCCAGCACTAAACCAGGACGGGCCGTCTTGTTGATGCGATCACTCTTGGCCCAGAGGTCCTTCCGCGAAGAGATCGTTCACCTTGTAGGCGACCTCCGTGCGGTTGGTCGCCTTCAATTTCTTCATGATGTTTCGGATGTGAACCTTCACAGTGCTTTCGCGAAGGTTCAGTTCGTGGGCGATGATCTTGTTCGCCTTGCCGCGTCGCAGTGCCTGGGCGACCTCTGCCTGCCTGAGCGTGAACATGCCCGTCAAGGGCCGGGCGTCGCAGTTGCCTGATTTTATCAGGTGCCGCATGGAAAGGACACTACTGGCCGGAACGAAGATGCCTCCGGCTGCAGCCAAGTTGATCGCCTCGACACACACATCGATCCCGACCGAAGTCGGAATGTAGCCGCGTGCGCCGCATTCGAGAGCCGTCAGCACCTGTGCAAGATCTTCGGTGTCGGCCAGGATGACCACCGGAACGGTCTTGAACTCGGACGAAATATGCCTGATTTCTTCTGCAATGCCCTGATCGGTGACCTTCCGGCCGCCGAGGTTGAAGAGTATGGTTGAAAGGGGAGAAGCCGAACCCTTCCTTATGCGCCATTCCTCGATCGAACCCATGGCGACGACCACCATGCCCAATTCATGATCCTCAAGCGCCGAAGCGAGACACTCGCGGTCCAAGGCCCTCCCGTCCAGCATGAGAAGGTATTGCTTACCTGCTTCTTGGTGGAGATTTTCTGTGCCGCTGGACGGAACTCTTGATCGATTTGACGAACCGTAACTGTGCAGTCCTGCTGTAGAAACCATACCGATACTCACCCTTCCCCAACGAAGGTACCTGTGGCGCCCGATAAGTGCCCTTTCTTAGAATTGGAAGTTTTTGGTACCCGACCCATTTTCCACGCTCAAGGCTGATTGCGAACCTCAAGCAACGTGGCTGCTGACATGTAGAGCAGCCTCGGGAGTGTAGGAGCTATTTATTAGCATTCTCTAACATAAGTTAATTTTTTCGGTAAATTTTTACGTTGAGAAGACGGGACTCCAAACCGGTTTGACCCGCGCGAGCGGCCCGAACTAAGGCGCATGCCCGTGCCGCACCAGGCTATAGATATCCTCGGTTACCGCGCACTGTGTTGGTTGCACGCGCTCTTGCGATTAATTCGGCGGGTCTCATGCGATAGGCGGTGGTTGGGTTTGCTCGCACCTCCTGACAACGCTGCATCATACCTCCAAAAGCTTCGTTGACGATGTATACACCACGCTGAACACTGGATTGCCGGCGTCTGCTCGAGCTTACGCTGCCTGTCTGCGAACAAATGCGGAGACAGGATAGGGGAGCCACCGCCGCCCAACACCCCATGGCTCCCCTATCGCTCCGCATGGCGACCCACTTCCGAAATTTGATTTTTGAACGGCAAGCACGATCCGCCTGCAGGGCATGGCTGACGTCGGCAGATGAAGCGGCTCATCGTGAGCCTTCGCCAGACAACGTCCGGGTCTCAGGCGGTCCCCAGGGGGTTTGCTTCGCATAGCTGCTGAAAATCCAGAACCGTCCCGTCAGTCTGGATCTCGGCTTCGAATGCCTCGATCAGCCGTTTGGCGGCTTTGCTGGCAATGTGCGAATCGGGGTAAGTTGCCTCCACAACGCGCGCGCGCTCGTAGACTTCCCTGAATTGCCTGACCTGCTTGGGACCGAATACGCGATGTAC
Organism: Mesorhizobium sp. M7A.F.Ca.US.005.03.1.1; assembly: GCF_003997975.1. NCBI lineage: Bacteria > Pseudomonadati > Pseudomonadota > Alphaproteobacteria > Hyphomicrobiales > Phyllobacteriaceae > Mesorhizobium > Mesorhizobium sp. M7A.F.Ca.US.005.03.1.1. Next base: position 4,482 of record NZ_RZRO01000170.1, on the reverse strand, counting down.
AACCTGAGTGGTCATACCGCTTCTCCTCCTGGTGGCGGAACTTGAATTAACCTGCCCGTTGTCAAGCGCGCGCATGATTTCATCATCGGCACAGGATTACAACTGAAAGCCCAACAAGCCTGCGCCGGTATTGTAAGATACCAATTTCCTTGGTCGAGGCGTTCTTTAGTAGCGTTCGCTCGATTGCGAGTTAGCCGTTTGCAGGAGGCAAGGTCGCATGGTGAAGATTGCCAGAACCGCTGACCAGCCTTCGTGACGCCTTGCTCGAAACAAAAAAGCCAGGAGGCTTTTGCCTACTCATCCCGATGCCGCCCAGGGACTACGCGAAGCTGGCGTCGTCATTGGCCATTCGGTGCTGATCGTGGTTGACATCGACCGGGAAGGAGATCTCAGCGGTTACGGCATCGCTCGCCCCCTGTCGCAAGCAATCCTCATAATGATGGGTGGTTGCTGGGCTACAGAGGGGGCCCGTATCCTTCAGAAAAGAGGGGCGAGCAACGATTTCGGGTCGGGGGCGCCGGTCACCCGTAGCACGAGGCCCATGGTTGCTACTCGATGCTCAGGCCTGCCACACGATTCATTTATGATCTTTCAAGGGGAACCAAGAGTGCTTGGGCAGAGCGATATCCAATCGGCTGGGGGCTCAACGAAGACCGGACGAAGCGACTGGCACTGTAGGTCGCGGATTTACGATTTTGGTAATCGATGGAGGCCATCAGAGGGAAGGGGAGGCGGTGTTGGTCATCGAACGACACTACATCGCACCGGGCAAGTCGATGTGTTGAAAGCTTCGGCCCGCCTGCGTCGGCGCAACAACGGAGGCTCGGTCGAAATGGGAAATAACCCATCCGCGCATCCCGTTGATACGCAATGCAATCATACCGTCAAAAGGGCTAACTCCGAAATGCGGTGGGGAGAACCCGCCACCTTAATCATAATGGAGGAGCCGACACTATCGACATGGCTGTGGTATTTTGTCTGCCGGGTCACGTAAAGGAGCGGTGAGTGGAACAGGTCACGACTTGCTGGGCCAGTCAGCTGGCGGAAGGACGCCTCAATGGTTTCGTGCCAATCCAACAACAGCGCTCAACGATGGCTGGACTTGAATCCGAGCGCGCCGAGAGGCATGCCAAGGCTTGTGGGTTGAGACGGCTTCGGTCCTACGCCCAGTGGCTCGTGCCAGATGATCTGGCCGTGTTCATTGAAGAGATCGATTGTTCCGCAGTCTTCGGGCGTGACGGCAAGTTGCTGGGGAAGAGGCATCCATGGTCTCGGACGGACTAAGGGCTAACGCCGCACAAGCGGCCGAATTTCTGGAGGTGCTGGGCAATGCGCGGCGGCTGCACATTTTGAGCTTGCTGCTCGACTATGAATTGCCGGATCGCAAAATTCGCGAACGGCTTAATATTAGCCGGACAGCCTCGTGGCACCACCTAGCCAAGCTCCGGGAAGTTGGGCTCGTAAAAATCCGCCGGGACGGCCGGAATGTATATTTTTCCTCTGAAAATCGAGCGGTACGCGATCTGCTTTGCAATTGGAATGTCGTGGTTGCTGTCCAGCAGTCTGGGCAAGCGGTTCCGCCCGGTGGCGGTGCCTTGGCGGTGACATGCCAGGATCTTGTGCACTCGGCCCCCGGTCTGGAAAACCGAGTTTGTCAAAGCGCCAGCGAGTCCCGGAGCGACGAGTGATTATCCCCAGGAATCTCGGTTAGACACCGTTGGATCGAGAAGATCACCCGCGCGATTGTTGCCACCCGCGGGTTTTCTCTGCGGCGTCAGCCCCCGGATCGCGAAACGGCTGACGCATACCCTGTGGATTGGCGAATGCCGCCGACTATGGTCGCGCTATCGACGCGCCCGATTGAACCTCGGTACTCCGACTTGCGCTATAAACACTCGGTATCCTGCTACTGCCTCAAGCCGGCATTGAATCAATCCTGTGGTCAGTCAGTTGCCAGCGGGTAGGTCAGGTGCGGTGCCACCGCTTTAAAATATAGACAGGTTTCTTCGCGTGGAGCCCCATCCATGATCTGTGGGCCGTTGCACGTTGTAAAGTTCCTCAATAGAGACAAAGCCAATCAAATGGGAAACTCGAAATATGCAGAATGACGCTGAAGCACCGCAGGTCCAGTTGTTGCAGCTCACCGCCGACATAGTGGCGGCATATGTCCAGAAGAACGCCATTCCGGCGGCCGGTCTTCCCGAATTGATCGCCAGCGTCAATTCTGCCTTGTCGGGATTGGGTCAGCCGGTGGAAGCGACGCCGCCCGCGCTTGTTCCGGCAGTCAATCCAAAAAAGTCCGTGTTTCCCGATTACATCATCAGCCTGGAGGACGGACGCAAGTTCAAGTCTATGAAGCGCCACCTTGGGTTGCTGGGAATGACACCCGACGAGTACAGAGCCAGGTGGGGGCTCGCCAAGGACTATCCCATGGTTGCACCGAGCTACGCGGCCCAGCGGTCAGCCCTCGCGAAATCCAGCGGACTCGGCCGCAAGCCAACTGCAAAAACGCCGTTGAGGAAAACACCAGCGAATCGGAAAGCTAAGGCCTAACAACAGGTGTCTATCAAAGGCGGCGGGGCAACCTGGATCACAAGGCAAGCATCACAATATCGCTCGGCTCCAAATATCGGCCTGGATAACAAATACCGTCCTCTGTTGAAAGCGACCGTGAGCCATCATCAGCTCTGACGAATGGCTGCAACCGATGGATGGTGAGACCACCGGACACTCATTGGGAGACCCCAGGGCGCAGCGTCCAATCTCATATGGTGCGGGGATGGCGGTAGGCTGCGGCGGCTGATCGGCCTCGCAGCTGTTCAGAGACAGGAAACTGCTCCATCCTTTTACCAGTTGCTCCGTTACGGCCGCAGCAATCTAGTGCGTGGTGCCTCCGCGCTCGGCATGTAGACAAGTTCTTCACCTGGAGACGCATTCATGATCGGCGGGCGTGTTGCCGTCTCTCTTGGTACTTTCGATTTGTGCAAACAATCCATAATTACGATAAGACGTTTCACTATCTCCGTTTCGAGGTCCAATGTCTGAAGTGGACTGGCTGAGCCATCTCCTGCAAATCATCACCGTGACCGGCCAGCTCGAGGTCCGCTGCGCCTATGGTGCACCGTGGCGCGTTGCCTGGAACAAGGCTGCCGCGAACGAAATTCCCTACCACGTCATAGTCAAGGGCCGGGCCATTCTCGAGGATCCGAAGACGAGAGCGGCGCGGGAGCTGCTGAGCGGAGATATTGTGCTGCTGCCTCACGGCGCGGCGCATGTACTGCACGACGGTAGCGGGCAAACACCAATTCCTACCCAGCAACGCCGGGGGTCAGCCGGATGGATGCTGAGCGAGAATGATGGCGAGGGCGAGCAACTGGATCTGCTGTGTGGGCGATTTTTTATCGCGCCGCCCCATGATCGACTGATCCGCAACTACCTGCCCGCCAACCTGGTGACACGCGCTGTGGACAGCCATGGAGAAGACGGCATGGGGTCCGCATCCAACCAACTTGCCGGTCTTGTCGGGCTGATGCGGATGGAGTCCTCCGGTGACAGGGCGGGAGGGCGCGCCATTCTCAACCCGCTTTCCTCGGCGCTTTTCACACTGGTACTGCGCGCGGCGAGCCAATCCGGGAAAGCCCCCGAAGGCTTGTTGGCCCTGGCTGGCCATCCGCGGCTGGCACCAGCAATTGCGGCAATGTTCGCCGATGCGGCACGGCCTTGGAAACTGCCCGATCTGGCCGATTTGTGCGGGATGTCGCGCGCTACGTTCATGCGCCAGTTTCAGGACAAGCTGGGTCGCTCCGCCCTCGATTTTTTGACTGATCTGCGCATGAGCCTGGCCGCCAACGAGTTGAAGAAGCCAGCCATCAGCGCCGAGGCCGTGGCCGAGACCGTCGGGTATCAATCCGTTTCGGCATTCCGGCATGTCTTCGCCGAAAGGATGGGGATGACGCCGGGGGAGTGGCGGCGACTGGCGCACAAGGGCGAGTAACGCACACGGTCTGGGATCGCGAAGGCGCAGTTTGATCCTTTCGCGCATCATACTGAGCTGAATCAGTCTCGAAATAATCACTCGTCCTCGTAAATTGGGCTCCGCAATCACTTGATAAGGGAGCCATCCAATGAACTGCATCGCCACCACCGGACCCGCAACCCGCGTAGCCGCCGAGATCTTCGGGGAGACCGGGAAGAGCGAAAACGCTTTCGCCACGAACGCCGTCATCGAAACGATCCTGAGCCGCAGTGCCGCCAAGTACTACGACCCTGCTGCCACCTTGAGCGACGACCAGATCCGCGGCCTGGTGCGTATCGGCACGTCCGCGCCAACCTCCTTCCACCTGCAGAACTGGCGTTTCATCGCCGTACGCTCGCCGGAAGCCAAGGCCCGGCTGCGTCCGATCGCCCGGAATCAGCCCGCGATCACCGACGCGGCCGTGACCTTCATCATCATCGGCCAGCTGGCCGATGCCAGCACCGTTC
>NZ_RZRO01000016.1:0-83115 GCF_003997975.1 Mesorhizobium sp. M7A.F.Ca.US.005.03.1.1 | reverse complement strand
CTCCCCTACTCCCCTACTATCTTACCACCCTCACCACCGTCCGGTCCGACAGCAGCGGCAGCAGCCGCGCCATGGTTTGCGCCGTGACAGCCACACAGCCTTGCGTCGGCGTGAAGCCGGGGCGCGCCAGATGGAAGAAGATGGCGCTGCCGCGTCCGCGCCGGCGCGGCGACAGGTTCCAGTCGAGCACCAGGCAGGCGTCGTAGAGCCTGTCGTCGCGCCGCATGCGTTCGTGGCTGGCGCCATAGGGAATCCTGACCGGCCTGTTGTAGTTGCGGTCGTCAGGCACTTCGCACCAGCCCAGATCGGGCCCGATCGGCGTCATCGCCAGCCGGGTCCTGCGGCCGCTGGAGAACTGATCCCCCCGGAAATACCCCGACAGGATCCGCATCGCGGCCAGCGGCGTGGCGCCATCGCCTTCGCGCTTGTCGGCCGAGATGCCACCGCGCCCCAGCGCACAGGCAAACACCGTTTTCCCGGCCTGCAGCAGGCCCTGGCTTGGATGCCCAGGCCTCGCCCGCACGGTCAGCACACGCAGCCCTTTTCGCAAAATTGCGCCGGCTGCATTGCGATCGTGTTTTTTCTTGTATGATCGTGCCACGGAACAAATCACTGTGAACGGCTGTTACGCCGGTCAGCTTCCGCATAAACAGGCAGCGGTCAACTGAATTTTCTTTTCAAAACAACGGATTGATCCATGACTTCACGCACCATACTGATCGTCGACGACGATGATGACCTGCGCGGCACGCTGGTCGAGCAATTATCCCTTTACGAGGAATTCGACGTGCTGCAGGAATCGACTGCGGCAAAAGGTGTCGCCGCAGCGCGCGGCGGCCTCATCGATCTGCTCATCATGGATGTCGGGCTGCCCGACATGGATGGCCGCGAAGCGGTGAAGATCCTGCGCAAGGGCGGCTACAAGGCGCCCATCATCATGCTGACCGGTCACGACACCGATTCGGATACGATTCTTGGTCTCGAGGCCGGCGCCAACGACTATGTGACGAAGCCGTTCCGCTTCGCCGTGCTGCTGGCGCGCATTCGGGCGCAGTTGCGCCAGCATGAGCAGAGCGAGGATGCCACCTTCTCGGTCGGGCCCTATACTTTCAAGCCCAGCCAGAAACTGCTGCTCGACCCGCGCGGCGGCAAGGTGCGGCTGACGGAGAAGGAGGCCTCGATCATCAAATATCTCTATCGCGCCGACCAGAAGGTGGTGACGCGCGACGTGCTGCTCGAGGAGGTGTGGGGCTACAATTCCGGCGTCACCACGCACACGCTGGAAACCCATGTCTACCGGCTGCGCCAGAAGATCGAGCGCGATCCTTCCAATGCGGAAATTCTTGTGACAGAAAGCGGCGGCTACAAGCTGGTTCCTTAAACATTTTCATTATCCAATGAGCGGCCGGGCGGGGCCGCTTTCGGGTACGATCCAGTTGGAGGGTGGTTTGGATCGAACTCGCAGAGGAGGAGTCGGACTGTCGGTTCGGGGACATAGCTAGATGGCGCTGGATGACGACATCCGCGTTCTGTCCGCCGTGAGGCTCTTCGAGGGCTTCACGCAGGAACAACTGCGCCTGCTCGCCTTTGGCGCCGAGAACACCAGGCTGATTGCCAACCACAAGCTTTATCGCGAGGACGACGAGGCCGATTCCGCCTATATCGTTGTCAGCGGGCGCATCGTGCTCTACCGGGAGCAGAATGGCGAACGCATCCCGATAGGCACGGCAGGCCCCGGCACGATCCTGAGCGAACTGGCATTGATCGCCGACACCAACCGGCTGACCAGCGCGTCGGCCGAGATCGATTCGGAAGTGATGCGGCTCAGCCGCAAGATGTTCCACCGCATCCTGGAGGAATACCCCGAGGTCGCGGTCAAGCTGCACCAGCGCATCTCCGAGGAATTTCAGGCGATGATCCGCCGCATCGAGGAACTGGCGCCGCGCTTCTCCGGCTAAATCTAGCGTACCCACGAAGCTGCTGGCTTCGCAGCCGAAGGGAGAAGTGTTTTCAACGACAGCGATGAACTGGTCGTGGCGCACTGCGCGCCATCCGGACGCCCGGATCCAGCGGCAAGGCTCCGTTGACAGGCAAGAGGTGAAATCCTAAAGCACCTCGAAGGCGGCCGGCGCAGCAGGCGCCATCACCACCAGGCTCCTGGGGGGAGCGAGCCATGCCATCAGGGCGGTACGAGACCATTATCTTGTATTCCCGCAATGACGCGTTCGGCGACGGACTGATCCGGATTCCGGCATTGCGCGCCGCCAGAACGGCATTCCCCGACAGTTTCATCGTCTACGGAACCACCCGGTCGTCGTCCCTTGAACATAGCCTCAATCGCCATGCCGGCCATTTGGTCGATGCGATCAATGTGCGGACGCCCCTGGCGCGCCTGATCGCCGGTCACAGCAAGGGCAAGGGGCGATTGGCCGTCGTCGATTTCCGCATCTCGGCGCGTTGGCTGCTTCAAGCCTCGGCATCACTGCTCGGCCGCGGCATTGCCTATGAGGCAAACTTTCCGGCTTTCGCCCTTTCCTGGCGCCTGGGTCACAGGCCTGAAGCACGACCCGGGCACAATGCCTGGCGCTACCATCGCCTCATCGAACGCCTTGCCGGCAAGCGGCTGCCTTTCGATCATCGGCTGGAGCCTAGCCCGGCCGCACGAGCGGCGGCCAGGAGCCTTGCGGACGGCAAGCATGCTCCCTTGATCATTATCGCGGCGCATGGCAGCGCCAGCAAGCGCATGTCGGCGGATCAGGTTGCCGCAATCGCCGACAGCCTGATCGCCGACGGGGCGAACCTTCTCTATGTGAGAACCCCCGGCGACGGTCCCGATATGGCTGAGCTGGCTCAGCGCGTGCCGAAGCTGCGGCTTGTCGATTCCGCCGCGATCGGAGGTGTCGATATCGGTGACATTTTGCTGGCGCTCGGCGAGTTTGCCGATCTTTACATCGGCGCCGAAGGCGGTACCGCACATCTCATGGCAACGGTGATGACGCCGATGGTTATCCTCAATGGCGGCGCCAACATGGCCCGTTGGAGGCCGCTTTCGAACTGCGTGGACGTGATCGCGACCCGCCATGCCAGCCCGACCGGCCTGGTCGCCGATGTCCCGGCGCCGACAATCATCGAAGCGGCGCAACGGATGCTGGCGACACGCCGCCGCGACCATCCCCATCTGCCGGATAAGCCTGTCAGCGCAGCAGCCCTGGGGCAACGACATGCGTGAAGACGTGAAGCGCGCCGTTTGAGTTCGAATTTATTTGGACGCGCTTCGAAGCGTGCTGGGATTCAGGTCGGGCATTTGCAGGCCGGCCTCCCCTGAACATCGGCGCCATGGTACAATGGGTTCGGTGGAGCGAAGCGCTGCAACCGTTCGATGCTGACCACCGGCACAATGCAGGCGGAGTTCTCGGCGCGGCAGAGCTGGCAGCCATCGTACTGGATTAGGCATAGGTCAGCACTTCTTGATCTTTGATTCCAATGGAGTTCCTCTCAGTCCTCTATGAGAATAGCAAATGCCAGAGAACAGCGCGCCGAACACAAAGCATGGCGGCGAATGGACAATAGCCTGGCGCTTGGTCGTGTTGGCGGCGGCGGCGATCAACGTTGCGATGCTCTTGGCCGCGCTGTTCGTCGCGCAAATTCGTGGTCTGGACGCGTGGATCTTTTATCGAGATCCATCCGCAGCCGCCGGAGTCGGTTTCTATACGGGGTGGATTTCGTCCCTGGGTGCTTCGCTATGGATCGGCTCCGGCGCCGCGACCCTGTTTGCTGGCCTGCTCACGCGCCGATGGGATTGCACGTTTCTCGGCGGCCTTACCCTCCTCCTGGGCCTCGATGACCTGTTGTTGATCCATGAGGACGTGCTGCCCATTGTTGGGATACCAGAGATCGTTCCGATGATTGCCTACGCCGGCGCCGGGTTGTTCTGGTTCTTCCGGCTGCGACGAAAAACATTCGACGGCACGATCATCTTTGTGGCCGCAGGCTTCCTGCTGGCGATGTCAGCATCGATCGACCAGCTCGGAGAGCTGTTTCCTACCCCCGGTTCTGCGGCCGCCATCGCCGAGGACGTCGTCAAAGAGCTTGGCATCTTCCTTTGGGCGGCAGGTGCCGTTGGGTACGCGGCGATGGTGACACGATTGGGCCGTCCGTGGGTGGATCCAGCCGGTCCCAACTCTACAGACTGACTGCCGCACGCGGGCATTTTCGACCAGACTAGTCCAGATCGAACCGCGCGATGACAGGCACATGGTCCGACGGGCGCTCCCAGCCGCGCGCCAGACGCAGGATCTCGTAGCCGGAAAAGCTGGGCACAAGGTTCGGCGACGACCAGACGTGGTCGAGGCGGCGGCCGCGATTGGACAGCTCCCAATCCTGCGCGCGATAGCTCCACCAGGTGTAGAGCTTCTGCTCATCCGGCACGTTGAGCCGCATCAGGTCGACCCAGTTGCCGGCGCGACGCATCGCCTCGAAATTTTCCGTCTCGACCGGCGTGTGGCTGACCACGTTGAGCAATTGCTTGTGCGACCAGACGTCATGTTCGAGCGGGGCGATGTTGAGGTCGCCGACCAGCACCGAGCCGGACACCTCGTCATGTTCTGCCCGGATGGCATTCATCTCGGCAACGAAATCGAGCTTGTGCTTGAACTTCCTGTTGATGACGGGATCCGGTTCGTCGCCGCCCGCCGGGACGTAGAAATTATGCAGCAGGATCGCCTTGCCGCCGGCCCGCACCGTCACCGAGAGGTGCCGGCTGTCCTCGATTTCGCAAAAGCGTCGCTTTTCGACCAATTCGATCGGCCGCCGCGCCACGGTTGCTACGCCGTGGTAGCCCTTCTGGCCATGGAAGGCGATGTGCTCGTAGCCGAGCTTGCGGAAAGCCTTCTCGGGGAACAGTTCGTCGGGAACCTTGGTTTCCTGCAGGCACAGCACGTCGGGCGCATGCTCGACGAGCAGGCGCTCGACGATCGGCATGCGAAGGCGAACGGAGTTGATGTTCCAGGTGGCGATGGAGAAGGGCATTTGGCAATCCAGGACAGCGTGCAACGGCCAGAACCGATGGGTCCCGGCGGGGAAGACGCCTTTTGACGGAGTCGGTCCGGGAAATTGCCAGCCGCGGACCGCAAAGACAAGCCGGGCAACGCCCGACGAGGCGCGGCCCGGTGCTTTCCACAGCTATTGGAGCGTTTGAAGCTAGCGCGCCTTGTTGGTGTTGAGCTCGCGGTTCGCCGTGTAGTCGATGGCGAAAGTATCCGGCGCGAAGCTGACGCCTTCCTTGGTGTTGAAGATCATCACCGTCGTATCCTTGCCCTGCGCGTCGGTGATCGTCCACTGCCGCAAGTCGAAGGTTTTCGGATCGAACATCATGGTGATCTTCGAATTGCCGAACACCGATTTGTCGGCGAGCTGGATGGTTGTGAGGTCGTCCTCCTGCTTGACGCTTTTGACGCGGTCGCCGGAGAGGTCGATCCTGTTGTCGAGCAGCAGCTTCAAGGGTGTCTTCGACAGCGGATAGAGATCGGACGTGTTGAGCCTCTTGTTCAGGATGACCACCGACTGGCCGTCTGAAATCACCCGGAAGTTCGAAGAGCCGTCGTAGTTGAAGCGGATCTTGCCCGGCCGTTCGAGGAAGAACTTGCCGCCGGTCTGCTCGCCCTTGGGGCCGAACTGCACGAATTCGCCGCTCATCGATTTGACCGAGGAAAAGTGGTCGGCGATCTTCTGCGCAGCGGCCGGCACAGCCGCCTGCGCCGAGGCCAGCACCTGGAAGCCGGGCACCGCGTTGAAGGCTGCCGCCCCTGCAAACGCCAGGCCGAGGCCCAGCAACTGACGCCGGGAGGGAGCAAATGTGCTGAGCGCTGAAAGATCGTTTTTCATATCGGTCACTCTCGTCTGATTCCTGAGTTGTTCTGTGCTTGGACCCCCAGTTGGGCTGAAATTTGGCGGGTCGGGCGTCCCTTGGTCGCTTCAACGCCTTGAAAGGTTCAAGGTTGCCGGACAGGGATGTCGCAAGGGTCAGGCTTTCTGGTCAGAACTTGTCCTCTTCGGTCGGCACCAGGATCTCGCGCTTGCCGGCATGGTTGGCCGGGCCGACGATACCTTCCTTCTCCATCTTCTCGATGATCGAGGCAGCGCGGTTGTAGCCGATGCCCAGCCGGCGCTGGATATAGCTGGTCGAGGCCTTGCCATCGCGCAGCACCACGGAGACCGCCTGATCGTAAGGATCGTCGGAATCCTCGAAATTGCTGTTGCCGCCACCGCCGCTCGCTCCACCCTTGCCTGACGGCTCGTCGTCATCCTCGCCATCATCCTCGGTGATGGCGTCGAGATACTCCGGCACGCCCTGCAGCTTCAGATGCGCGACGATCTTCTCGACCTCTTCATCGGCGACGAACGGGCCGTGCACGCGCTGGATACGGCCGCCGCCGGCCATGTAGAGCATGTCGCCCATGCCGAGCAGCTGCTCGGCGCCCTGCTCGCCCAGAATGGTGCGGCTGTCGATCTTCGACGTCACCTGGAAGGAGATGCGGGTCGGGAAATTGGCCTTGATGGTGCCGGTGATGACGTCGACCGACGGCCGCTGCGTTGCCATGATGACATGGATGCCGGCGGCGCGCGCCATCTGAGCCAGGCGCTGCACGGCACCTTCGATGTCCTTGCCGGCGACCATCATCAGGTCGGCCATCTCGTCGATGATGACGACGATATAGGGCATCGGCTCGAGATCGAGGTTCTCGGTCTCGTAGATCGCCTCGCCGGTCTGGCGGTCGAAGCCGGTCTGAACGGTGCGCGAGATCTTCTCACCCTTCTTGTCCGCCTGGCTGACGCGGGCGTTGAAGCCGTCGATGTTGCGCACGCCGACCTTGGACATCTTGCGGTAGCGGTCCTCCATCTCGCGCACGGTCCATTTCAGCGCCACCACCGCCTTCTTCGGATCGGTGACGACGGGCGTCAGCAGATGCGGGATGCCGTCATAGACCGAGAGTTCCAGCATCTTCGGATCGATCATGATCAGCCGGCAATCCTGCGGCGTCAGCCGGTAGAGCAGCGACAGGATCATGGTGTTGATGGCGACCGACTTGCCCGAGCCGGTGGTGCCGGCGACCAGCACGTGCGGCATCTTGGCGATGTCGACGATGACCGCCTCGCCATTGATGGTCTTGCCCAGCGCCAGTGCCAGCTTGGCCTTCGTCGTCTCGAAATCGCGGCTGGCCAGGATCTCCCTGAGATAGACGGTTTCGCGCTTGGCGTTCGGCAGTTCGATGCCGATGGCGTTGCGGCCGGGCACCACCGCGACGCGGCAGGCGATGGCGCTCATCGAGCGGGCGATGTCGTCGGACAGGCCGATGACGCGCGACGATTTGATGCCGGGCGCCGGTTCGAGCTCATAGAGCGTGACGACCGGACCCGGACGGACGGCGATGATCTCGCCCTTGACGCCGAAATCCTCCAGCACGCCTTCGAGCAGGCGCGCATTCTGTTCCAGCGCGTCCTTGGACAGGCTGGCGTCGCGCACCACGTTCTTCGGCTCGGAGAGGAAGTGCAGCGACGGCATTTCAAATTTTTCAGAGCCGATCAGCGATGTCTGCGCCTCGCGCTGCACACGGGCGCCTGGCACGGGGCGCGCCGCCGGCGCCTCGACGCGCGTGGCGGCATCGGAACGGAACGGCTGTACCTTGGCGGTCGGCGCGCCGCGGCGTTGCACGACAGGCTCATCGTCGAAATCGGCATCCTCGCCCGCATTGTCGAAGCGGTCGTCGAAGATATCGGCATCGTCGGGGTCGAGCGAGGCGCTGCGGTCATTGACCATGGCGGCGAAGAATTCCGGCTCGACGCGGGCGCGGCCATCCTGGCTCATCCGCTGCTCGGCGAACTCGGCCGATTCGACCCGTTCGGCCGCGCGGCGCCAGGCGGTGGAGCGCTGCTCCATCTCCGGCTCGTACTCGTCCCGCTCTTGCCTGCGGCGCACGGCGCGGCGGTGCATCCACGCGCGCAGCGACAGCCACCAATGGGTGATGGCGCCGAGCGCCAGGATGCCCTCGTCGCCTTCGTCCTCGTCATTGTCGAACAAAAGGTCGTCCTCGCGCGGATCGACGGCGGGCTCGTCCTCCATCACCGCAAAGCCGTTCTTGCGTCCGATCAGCGCCGAGCCATGGGCAAAGAGCCACAGTGCGGGCGCCGAAAGCAGGATGGCGATGATGCTGGCGATCAGCCCGGTCGGATAGCCGCCGATGACGACACCGGGGATCTTCAGCACCATGTCGCCGAACACGCCGCCGAGGCCGGTGGGCAGCGGCCAGGTCTTGGGCGGCACCACGCAGCCGACCATCGCAGCGGCCAGCAGCGCGAAGCCGAACCAGGACAACCCGCGCTTGGGCAGCCTGTCGACGCCGCGCGCGGAAAACAGCAGGAAGCCCCAGATGACCGTCGGAACCAGGGCGGCGACGGCGGCGAGGCCGAAGAACTGCATGGCGAGGTCGGAGAACACGGCACCCGCATAGCCCATGGCGTTGGTGACGGTGTTGTTCGTCGCGTGGGAAAAACTCGGATCGGCGACATTCCAGGTGGCAAGGCTGGCAACGCCAAAGGCGGCCAGCGCGAACAGGCCGACGCCAACCAGCCGCCCCACCTGACGCCGCGCGAACGCCTGGATGCCGTGCCCCGTATCGGCCAGCGCGAGCGGTGCTGAAGCCCCTGAACGCATGCTCTTCCCCGTCTGTCGTGGACTCGCCGGGTGCGTGGCGCACTCCGGCAGATTCGGGTCTCAGACTATCGGTGGGAAGGTTAAGGGCGCATTAACTATAAGAGGTTGAGACGCTCAAACCTCATTACCGCCGGTTGAGGCGTATGAGGCAATGTTGGACGACGGACCGATGGAGCTCCATCGAACGAAACAATGGCGGGCTGCCGGCCCGCCATTGGTCGTCTGAACAGAGATCGGGTCTCGGCCCGATCGCGGCAAATCAGTTGGCGCCGCCGAGCGCCTGCACATTGGCGCAGAATTCCGCATGCGGCTTGCTCATCGCCGCATCCTGGCATTCCTTCTTCATCGCTTCCTGCTTTTCCATCGGCATGGCCATGAAAGCTGTCTTGAAGTCCGCCATCGGCTTCATGGTTTTCATGCCGGAATCCGTGAAGAACGGCGCCATGTTGTCGGGCTCGTCCAGAGCACCGGCAAACGCCACGCCGCCGATCATGGAAAGAGCAAGCGCTCCGAGACAGATGTTCTTGAGGTTCATGAGATGGTTTCCTTCCCTGTTGTTTGGCACGAGCGTCAGAACGACGATCGTCCCCACGGTTCGGAACCAGAGCGGTCGTTGTTTCCTCAAAAAACATGATCACGCGAACGTGATTGCGTGAAGCCGGGCATTGCCGGAATGGCTTGCCAAAAAAAGAGGCCCGGATGCGATCCGGGCCTCAATGCGTGAACTCCTTTCGGGAGCATCACGACGGGATCTTTCAAAGCAATTCCAGGAGAACTGTGCAGCGCTTTCCATTCGGAATTGCGTGGAGATATGGGGCCGGCGGGAGGAGGGTTCCGCCGGCCCCTTGGCTAAGCTGGCCTTACGGCACCACTTCGCCATGCTGGGAGATGTCGAGGCCTTCGACCTCTTCCTGGGTCGTCGGGCGCAGGCCGACAAGCGCCTTGACGATGTAGAGGAGCACGAAGGTGGCAATGCCGGTCCACACGATAGTGACGGCAACGCCGTAGATCTGCTTGCCGAGCGAAGCACCTGCGCCGAGGCTGTTGATCGCCGGGTCGGCGAGCACGCCGGTGAGCAGAGCGCCTACCACACCGCCGACGCCATGCACGCCGAAGGCGTCGAGCGAGTCGTCATAGCCGAACATGTGCTTGACCTTGACCGCCGAGAGGTAGCAGACGACGCCTGCGACGATGCCGACGATGAAGGCACCGGTCGGGTTGACGAAGCCGGAAGCCGGCGTCACCGCGACCAGGCCGGCAACCGCACCCGAGATGATGCCGAGCACGGAAGGCTTCTTGGCGACGATCCATTCGGCGAACATCCAGGCCAGTGCCGCCGCCGCGGTGGCAACCTGGGTGTTGAGCATGGCAGCGCCGGCAAGACCGTCGGCTGCCAGTTCCGAACCGGCGTTGAAGCCGAACCAGCCAACCCACAGCAGCGAAGCGCCGATCACCGAATAGACCAGGTTATGCGGCGCCATGTTGGTGGTGCCATAGCCTTCGCGCTTGCCGAGAACCAGCGCACAGACCAGACCGGCGACACCGGCATTGATGTGAACGACCGTACCGCCGGCAAAGTCGAGCACGCCCGCCGATCCGAGGAAGCCGCCACCCCAGACCCAATGCGCGATCGGCACGTAGACGACCAGCAGCCACAACGCCATGAAGATCAGCAGCGCCGAGAACTTCATGCGTTCGGCGAAGGCGCCGGCAATGAGCGCCGGCGTGATGATGGCGAACGTCATCTGGAACATCGAGAACACGAATTCAGGAATGTTGGCGACGCCCGGCAGCCACAGCGAGGCCGTGGTGATGCCGTGATGGAAGAACTTCGAGGTGCCGCCGATATAGCTGTTCACGCCGCCGCCGTCCGAGAAGGCCAGCGAATAGCCGAACATGAACCACAGCACCGTCACCAGGCAGGTGATGGCGAAGCTCTGCATGACGGTGGCGAGCACGTTCTTCTTGCGCACCATGCCGCCGTAGAACAGCGCAAGGCCCGGAATGGTCATCATCAGCACCAGCGCCGTCGAGGTCAGCATCCAGGCGGTGTTGCCGGTGTCGAGCACCGGGGTCGGGGCAGCAGCCGGCGCGGCCGCGGCTGCGGCCGGTGCCGCTTCCTGTGCGAAGGCGGCGACCGTGCCCAATGCTGCGAGAGCAAGCGAACCCAAAAGGGCAGCTCGTCCCGTCGTCTTCAAGGTGGAAGGAATATTCATTGAACTCTCCATTGGAATACGTGATCGCCGCTCAGAGCGCGTCGGTGTCTGTTTCGCCGGTGCGGATGCGCACCGCCTGATCGATGCCGAAAACGAAGATCTTGCCGTCGCCGATCTGGCCGGTCTTGGCGGCTGCGGTGATGGCTTCGACGGCCTTGTCGACCATGTCGGCACTGACCGCGACTTCGATCTTGATCTTCGGCAGGAAGCTGACCGCGTATTCCGCCCCGCGATAGATCTCCGTATGCCCTTTCTGACGCCCGTAGCCTTTGACTTCGGTGACGGTCAGGCCCTGGATGCCGACGGCGGTGAGCGCTTCGCGTACCTCGTCGAGCTTGAACGGCTTGATGATTGCCATCACGATTTTCATAAGGTTTCACCCTTTGCTGTTGCGGTCCCCCGCGTTTGTACACCTTCACCGATCCCAAAGAGCCGGAGAGTGCCCACAAGGATTCAAGCTCCGTGCCAAGTGCCGAAGCAGGGTGTTAACCCACTGTAAACAAAGAGATTAGGGGGTGCACCGACGCAACCTGCCCACAGCTGCGGCGATACGCCTGCTTAAAAATTAGGCAAATTTTGAAAAATGCCTACTCTGCAGGCGATCGCTTGAGCCGGATCAGCCCTTCCTGCGCAACCGAGGCAATCAGCGTACCGTCGCGGGCAAACAGCGAGCCGCGTGTAAAGCCGCGCGAGCCCTGCGTCGACGGGCTGTCCTGCGTGTAGAGCATCCAGTCGTCGAGCGCATGGCTGCGGTGGAACCACATGGCGTGGTCGAGGCTCGCCGCCTGGATATCGCGATCGAAAATGGCGCGGCCATGCGCGAAGGTCGATGTGTCGAGCAGCGTCATGTCGGAGAGATAGGCGAGCACCGCTGCCTGGATGGCGTGGTCCGCCGGCACCGGACCGGTGGTGCGGATCCAGATGTTCTGCTTTGGCTCCAGCTTTTCGCGGCTGGTGTAATGCTTCAGCATCACCGGCTTCATCTCGATCGGCCGGTCGCGCTCCCAGTAGCGTTTGATCCCATCGGGCACCGCCTCGCCGAATTTGCCCAGCAATTCGCGTTGCGACAGCAATGTGTCCGGCCCCGGAACGTCCTGCGGCATCGGCACCTGGTGCTCCAGGCCGACCTCATCCTGCTGGAACGAGGCTTCGAGCGAAAAGATCGCCTGGCCGTGCTGGACCGCCACCACGCGCCGCGTGGTGAAGGAGCCGCCGTCGCGAATGCGGTCGACCTCGTAGACGATCGGCACCTTGGTGTCGCCGGGCCGCATGAAATAGCCGTGCAGCGAATGCACGTACCGATCGGGATCCACTGTCCGCTGCGCCGCCACCAGCGCCTGGGCGATGGTCTGGCCGCCGAACACGCGCTGCCAGTCGAGCAGCGGGCTGCGACCACGATACAGATTGTGTTCCAGCTTCTCGAGGTCGAGAATGCCGAGAAGCTCGTCCATGGCTGCCGTCATATTTCGCGCCCTCGCCGCAGAAGTGTTATGGCGGTTTCCGACAGGACGGACAGGCAGTCAAGGGCGCAAGACCCGGCCGGCGCAGGAGCGAAGATGATGGAACGCAAGGCGGACACGAAAAACAGATCCGGGCTCGATGTCCTGGTCGCCGGCGCCGGCTATGTCGGCCTGGCCGCCGCCGTATCGCTGAAACAGGCGCGACCGGGCCTCGCCATCGCTCTCGTCGATGCGGCACCTGCTGGCGCCTGGCAAAGGGATGGCCGCGCCTCGGCCATTGCCGCTGCCGCCTGCCGCATGCTCGACCAGCTCGGCGTGTGGGCCGAGATCGCACCCCAGGCGCAGGCGATCACTGAGATGATCATCACCGATTCGCGCACCGCCGATCCGGTGCGTCCGGTCTTCCTGACCTTCGGCGGCGAAGTGGCGCCGGGCGAGCCCTTTGCGCATATGGTCGCCAACAAGGTGCTGAACGGCGCCTTGCGGGCCAGCGCCGAAAGGCTCGGCATCGATATCATCGAAGGCGTCGCGGTGCAGGGCTTCGAGACCAACGGCAGTGGCATCACCGTGCATCTCGCCGACGGCGCGGCGCTGAAGGCGCGGCTGCTGGTCGCCGCCGACGGCGTCAACTCGAAGCTGCGCGACATGGCCGGCATCAAGACGGTGAAGTGGGAATATGGCCAGTCCGGCATCGTCTGCACGGTAGCGCACGAACGCCCGCACAATGGTCGCGCCGAAGAGCATTTCCTGCCGGCCGGGCCTTTCGCCACATTGCCGCTCAAACCCGGCGAGGACGGCACCAACCGCTCGTCGATCGTCTGGGTCGAGCGTACGCCCGATGCCGAGAAGCTGGTGGCCGGTGACGATCTCCTGTTCGAACACGAACTCGAGCAGCGTTTTGGCCTGAAGCTTGGCGAGATCCGCGTTACTGATGCGCCGCGCGCCTGGCCGCTCGGCTTGACCATTGCGCGTGCCTTCGTCGCGCCCCGCATCGCGCTCGCCGGCGATGCCGCCCACGGCATCCACCCGATCGCCGGCCAGGGCCTCAATCTCGGCTTCAAGGATGTCGCAGCCCTTGCCGAGGTGATCGTCGAGGCCGACCGGCTCGGCCAGGACATCGGCGCGCTCGACGTCCTCGAACGCTACCAGCAGTGGCGCCGCTTCGACACGGTGCAGATGGGCATCACCACGGACGCGCTGAACCGGCTGTTTTCCAACGATATCGGCCCGCTGCGAACCGTCCGCGACATCGGCCTCGGCCTTGTCGAACGCATGCCGCGCCTGAAGGATTTTTTTATCCGGCAGGCGTCGGGGTTGTCCGCCAGCACGCCGCGATTGTTGAAGGGCGAGGCGATCTGAGCGCTATCGCTCAGTTGACCTCAAAACCCAGCTTCTGCCGCAGCCGCAATATCCTCTGGTCGGATATTTCGAGACGTTTCTCGCCGCCCTGGGCGGCGCGGTTGACCATCTGCAGCAGATCGTTCCGCTCGGCGACATCGAGGCGTTCGCGCAGGAACGGCGCCAGCTTGTCGATGACGACGGTGGTGTCGTCGACCTGCGCCGCCGCCCATTTGGCGTAGATCACCGCCTCGTCGGTCTTCTTCTTGTCGGCGATCTCGGAAATCACCGCGCGGATGACAGCCTCGCGCTGCGGCAGGATGGGCCCATCCTCGGAGACGATTGATGTGATCAGCGTAGCCGCCGCTACGACCGGATCATCGATCGCCGTCAGAGGCGACAGAGCCGCCTGCTTGCGCAGCTTCTTGCGACGGATGTTGCCCTGCACGCGCCCGACAACGTCCGCAACCTCGCGAGCCGCGTCGTTCATCGCCTTCATCCGGTACCACCAGAACGCCGCCGCGCCCATCACGCCAAGGATAGCAATCAGGAAAGGCATGTCGAAATCCCCAAGAACCCCGGCGACGATAGGAGAACTCTCGCCTTGCTTCAACACGCAAAAGTTGCGCACCAAATGAACCGGGACGATCGTTCAATCGAACGCCTTGGTTTCCGCGTGGCTGTAGCACATGGCGGGGGCTATGACCCCGGCACATTGTAGATCGCCCGCACCTCGATGGTGCCGATTTCGGCCAGCGGGATCTCGCCGGCGATCTCCAGCGCCTGGTCGAGATTGTCGGCCTCGATCATGACGAAGCCAAGCAACTGCTCCTTGGTTTCGGCGAACGGGCCGTCGGTGATCAGCCGCTTGCCCTGGCGTCGCCGCACCGTCTTCGACGTCTTCACCGATTGCAGCGCCTGCGCGACGATCAGCACCCCACGCTGATCCAATGACCGGTCATGAGCCATCGAATCGGCATCGAGCTTGGCCAGACGCTCCGGCGTCATGGCATGGAGGTCGTTTTCCTCGCCATAGACCAGACAGACATATTTCATTTCCAGCTCCCTTGCTGTGACGAACCATAGGCGATCACGGTATCGGTTGAGTTCTTGCCGGCAGCGACATGGTCGAGAAGGCTGACCGCAATGCCGATGATTGCAACTGCCGCAAGCAGCCGGCCGAAGCCGGAGGGCGGCACATGCAGCGGGTCGCTTTTCCCTGGATCGGCCGTTCGGCAGGTGCTTGTCCAATGGGCAGAAAACAGATTGTTCATGCGAACCTCCATCCGCCACGAGAATCCGTGGCCGCCCGCAGGACGGTCGGGGCCGATGCAAGTCGACATTCTTGCACGTACATTTTTTCAAAAAAATTCGGTGCGGCTCGCCGGTGCTGCGTGCGCGCGCAAACAGCGCGGTGGCCTTCCCTCGCGCCCGCGCTATAGTTGGGAGGAACGCCGCCTGGCCGGCGCCACCGCTGTAATAAGGAGGAATTCATGGACCGCACCGCAAACGCCGTCTGGAAAGGCAATCTGAAAGAGGGCACGGGCACGCTCGACACCCAGAGCGGAACCCTGAAGGGCACGCCCTATTCGTTCAAAGCGCGCTTCGAGGACGAGAGCGGCAAATCCGGCACCAACCCTGAAGAGCTGATCGCGGCGGCGCACGCCGGCTGCTTTGCCATGCAGTTTTCGCATTTCCTGGCCGAGAACGGCACGCCGGCCACCGAACTCGACGCCAAGGCCGTGGTGACGCTGGTTCCCGGCACCGGGATCACCGGAAGCGCCCTCACAGTGGTCGGCAAGGTCCCGGGCATCGACGCGGCGAAGTTCAAGGAATTGGCCGAAAAGGCCAAGGCCGGCTGCCCGGTCTCGAAGGCGCTCGGCGCCATAAACGTATCGCTCGACGCCAAGCTCGGCTGAAGGCCCGAACGGCAAATTCATCCAGAAACCGCCGGCCCTTGGGCCGGCGTTTTCGTTTGCGGTCAGCCCTTCAACGCGGCCGCCCGCACATCCGATGGCGTCGCGCCGTAGCGCCGCCGGAACGCCCGGTTGAAATAGGAGAGGTCGTTGAAGCCTGCCTCGAAGGCGATCGCCGTGATGCTGCGTCCGGCATGACGAGGATTGCTGAGCATCCGATGCGCGCGCAACAGGCGCTGGCACAGCATGAAATCCGACAGCGACGTGCCTTCGCTCTCGAACAGTTTTCTGATGTAGCGGGCCGAAAGGCGGTGACGGCGGGCGATGTCTTCGGCCGACAGGTCGCCGCCATGGGCTGTTATTTCGGCCTTGATGGCACGCAGCCGCGCCACGCGCACGCCTCGGCCCCGGGCGATTTCTGCCGCGTCTCGGGTGGCACCCATGGCCAGAGCGACGAGATCGAAAATATGCGTCGTCGCCAGATGCCAGGCCTCCGGGGTCAGCACGTCGCCGGCATCCTGGATCGACCTGACATAGTCGAGCAGCAGCCGCATCGCCCCGCCGGAGGTTGGCAGCGGCTGCATCAGCGCCGGGGCCGGGTCGCCGATCAGCGGTGACAGTGCCTTGAGCGAGAAGCTCATATTGACGAAGCGAAGACCGCCTGGCTGGATGACATTGAGGCCGACCTCCTCGCCGCTCATCATCAGCGCCTGGCCGTTGCCGACCGGCTCCTCACGGCCGCGATGCTTCATCACGCTTGCGCCATCGAGGGCGACCAGGAGGACGAGATCGTCGCTGTCGATCAGCGACGTCGAATGATGGACGCGGAATTCCGAACACGTGCCCGTGGCGATGCCGAGGCCAGGCAACGCGCGCACCTGCATATCGACATGCGTCGGGCCGAGTGGATCGAGATCGACCTTGAGCACCGTGCGGCCATAGACCTCGCGCATGACCTCGACGCGATCCCGCTCCGGAAGCGCGTCCGTCATCAGTCGGAACGAGGCGGTTGGCCCCATCGTCGCCGTCACCGGCATCCCCCATGCCTCAGGTCAATTAGAAGCGGCGTGATATGCGCCGCGCCTCCGAAAACGTCAATACAGGGCCGTTTGGGCCGTTTTTAGGGCCGCTGCGTCCAAGCTGCCCGCTTTTGCCGGACCTAGTTTGCAGCGCGTTTCCGATCAGGAAGCGCATCGCAAACAGCCACAAGGGGGTTCGATGTATCATTTGCAATTGTTCAGGACACTGTCGGGGCTCGCCTCGGCAGGCTTCAATCCACGCGTCTATCTGTTGTCCATCGCTCTCGGCGGAACCGTCGCCGACCATCGCGATCCGAAGCGGCCGTGTGGGGAGCGACGGCCATGAGCGTCCGGCATACAGTCCTGGCGGCACCGGTCCTGTGCCTCGGCCTATCGGGCTGCGTCGGCATCAACCCGGTTTCTGCGGTCGTCGGCATGGCCGGCATGGCGGCGGCCAACTCCGCCGGCATGGCGCAATCGAGCGTCATCAGCCCGCAGGAGCAGGCGAAGTACGCCTTGATGTCCTGTGCGGATCTGCGGCAATTGATGGCAGGTTACGAAGAGGCGAAGAATCATGGGCCGTCGGTCAAGAAATACGGCGGCATGGCGCCGGCCGGCAAGACGGCGATCGTCAACAATGTCATCGGCACGCGGCTTGTCTATCTCCGGCAGCTTGTTGCGAGCAAAGGATGTTGAGGGCCTCGTCACACCACGCCTGCCGGGCGGCACTTGTCGGGCTTGCCGGCTGGCTGGCCTTCAGCGCCGGCGGCGCTTACGGCCAGGGCAAGGGACCGACGACACGCTCGCGCCTCGGTGCGATGCCGGCAGCGCTCGTCGGCAAGTGGGGTTTTGCAGTTGCCAGCGGCAATTATTGCGACACATTCAGCAACTGCGATCCAGGCAGCGGCGGCAGCGTCACCTTTACCTTCGGGGCTGACGGGCGCACCTATTACGCGCTGTTCCAATCGTCTCTGGTCGACGGCTGCGGTCAGGTCCGGTCGCTGACCCTGAAGACCGGTAAGGCCTCCGTGCGCGGCTCGACCCTGGTTTTCACGCCGACGGCAGGAACCTACAAATCCGTCAATGGTTGCCGGCCCGACCTCACGGGCCTCTGGAAATTCAAGCCCGGTGACCTGAAGCCGGTCTCCTTGCGCTGGCAACTGGACGGCAACCAGCTGCGGCTGATCGACCCCGACGGCGAAGCGAGCGGCGTTTACTCGAGGAGGTGAACCTAGCGCTCGCCGGTCAGCGCGTCGATGCGGGCGCGTAACATTGCAATCTCCTCCTCAAGGGCGCTGACGCGCTCCTCGAGGCCGGAGGCAGATGAACCAGCCGACGCAGCCTGCATGGCGATGGGGGCGATCTGCGGAGTCCCGCTCAGCAGATGGACGTAACGCTCCTCGCGCTGGCCCGGTCCGCGTGGGATTTCCTGGATGAGTGGCGGTCGGCGGCCGATCAGCATGTCGAGCTCGGCGCGCAGATCTTCGATCGACGAAAACCGTGCCATGCGCTCGGTGCGCGCCGACAATTCATGGGCCGTCTGCGGCCCGCGCAGCAACAGCAAGCCGATCAAGGCGGTCTGCGGTGTGGTCAGCGAGAAGCGCTGCGCCATCTGGTGCTCGTAGCGCTCGACACGCGAACCGAACATCTGCCGCACCAGCCCCTTTTGTTCGAGCAGCTTCAGCCCCCGGTGCACCTCGCTCTGCTCCAGCGCCATCACCGGCTCGCGCGCCGTCTTCTGGTTGGCGGCGGCCAGTGCCGCGTTGAGCGTCAGCGGATAGACATCCGGCGTCAGCTCCTTCTTCTCGATCAGGCAGCCGAGAATGCGAGCTTCCACAGGGGAAAGGATGGGAAGGTCATCGCTCATTGGATTACTCTCGCCGGCAACCAACCAACCGCCTAAACCCTTCTCTCCACCATCATCTTCTTGATCTCCGCGATCGCCTTGGCCGGGTTGAGGCCTTTGGGGCAGGTCTGCGCGCAGTTCATGATGGTGTGGCAGCGATAGAGCCGGAACGGGTCTTCGAGATTGTCGAGCCGCTCGCCGGTGGCCTCGTCGCGGCTATCGATCAGCCAGCGATAGGCCTGCAGAAGCGTTGCCGGGCCGAGATAGCGGTCGCCGTTCCACCAATAGCTCGGGCACGAGGTCGAGCAGCAGGCGCACAATATGCATTCATAGAGCCCGTCGAGCTTCTCGCGGTCCTCATGGCTCTGCAGCCACTCCTTGGCCGGCTCCGGCGACACCGTCTTCAGCCAGGGCTGGATCGACGCGTGCTGGGCGTAGAAATTGGTGAGGTCGGGCACCAGGTCCTTGACCACCTGCATATGCGGCAGCGGGTAGACTTTTACCGCGCCCGAAATGTCGTCGCAGCCCTTGGTGCAGGCGAGCGTGTTGGAACCGTCGATGTTCATGGCGCAGGAGCCGCAAATGCCTTCGCGGCAGGAACGCCGCAAGGTCAGCGTCGGGTCGATCTTGTTCTTGATCCACAGCAGCGCGTCGAGCACCATCGGCCCGCAATCGTCCATGTCGACGAAATAGGTGTCGATGCGCGGGTTCTCGTCGTCGTCCGGCGACCAGCGATAGATGCGGTATTCCCGCAGATTGGTGGCGCCCTCCGGCTTCGGCCAGGTCTTGCCCGGCTTGATCTGCGAATTCTTGGGGAGCGTGAGTTCAACCATGTTCGATCCTCAATACACTCTGGCCTTGGGCGCGATCTTGGCGAGGCTGATGCCGCCGTCCTTTTCAGCCAGCTGCGGCTCGGTGTGCACCGGCCGGTAGGAGAGTGCCACCTTGCCGTCTTCGCTCAGCCTGGCCAGCGTATGCTTGCGCCAGACCGCGTCGTCGCGCGCCGAAAAGTCCTCACGTGCGTGCGCGCCACGGCTCTCCTTGCGCGCCTCGGCGCTGTAGACCGTGGTGATAGCATTGGCCATCAGGTTTTCCAGCTCCAGCGTTTCGACCAGATCGGAGTTCCAGATCATCGAGCGGTCGGACACTTTGATGTCCTTCAACTCGCCCCAGATCTGCGAAATGCGCTTACAGCCATTTTCGAGCGACTCCTGCGTGCGGAATACGGCCGCGTCTTCCTGCATCGCCTTCTGCATCTTTTCACGCAGCACCGCCGTCGGCGTCGAGCCGTTGGCGTAACGCAGCCGGTCGAAGCGGTCCATGATCTTTTCGACCGAGGCTTCGTTGGGCGAAGGGATCGCCGACTTGCGGTCGATGACCTGGCCGGCGCGGATCGCCGCCGCGCGGCCGAACACCACAAGATCGATCAGCGAATTCGAACCGAGCCTGTTGGCGCCGTGCACGGAGGCGCAGCCGGCTTCGCCGACAGCCATCAATCCGGGCGACACCTGGTCTGGATTGAGCGCCGTCGGATTGAGCACCTCGCCCCAGTAATTGGTCGGCACGCCGCCCATATTGTAGTGGACCGTGGGCAGCACCGGGATCGGCTCCTTGGTCAGGTCGACACCGGCAAAGATCTTGGCCGATTCCGAAATGCCCGGCAGCCGCTCATGCAGGACGGCGGGATCGAGATGGTCGAGATGCAGGAAGATGTGGTCCTTGTTCTTGCCGACGCCGCGGCCTTCGCGGATCTCCAGCGTCATGCAGCGCGAGACGACGTCGCGCGAGGCAAGGTCCTTGGCTGACGGCGCGTAGCGCTCCATGAAGCGCTCGCCCTCGGAATTGACGAGATAGCCGCCCTCGCCGCGCGCACCCTCGGTGATCAGGCAGCCGGCGCCATAGATGCCGGTCGGGTGGAATTGCACGAACTCCATGTCCTGCAGCGGAAAGCCGGCACGCGCGGCCATGCCGCCGCCGTCGCCGGTGCAGGTGTGCGCCGAGGTGGCCGAGAAATAGGCGCGGCCATAGCCGCCGGTCGCCAGCACCACCATCTTGGCCGAGAAGCGGTGGATGGTGCCGTCATCCAGGTTCCAGGCGACGACACCGGTGCAGGTGCCGTCCGGCTCCATGATCAGGTCGAGCGCGAAATACTCGATGAAGAACTGCGCATTGTTCTTCAGCGACTGGCCGTAAAGCGTGTGCAGGATGGCATGCCCGGTGCGGTCGGCGGCGGCACAGGTGCGCTGCACCGGGGGACCTTCGCCATAGTTCATCATGTGGCCGCCGAACGGCCGCTGGTAGATCTTGCCCTCTTCGGTGCGCGAAAACGGCACGCCGTAATGTTCGAGCTCGTAGACCGCGGCCGGCGCCTCGCGCACCAGATATTCCATGGCGTCGACATCGCCCAGCCAGTCCGAGCCCTTGACGGTGTCGTACATGTGCCATTGCCAGGAATCGGGACCCATGTTGGACAGCGAGGCGGCAATGCCGCCTTGCGCCGCCACCGTGTGCGAGCGGGTCGGGAACACCTTGCTGATGCAGGCGGTGCGCAGCCCCTGTTCGGCCATGCCGAGCGTGGCGCGCAGGCCGGCGCCGCCGGCGCCAACGACCACCACGTCGAACTTGTGGTCGACAAAGGTATAGCCTGCCGTGTTGGCTTGTTTCGCGTCCTTGGCCAACTCAGCCTCCGAATGCCAGCTTGAGCAGGGCGAAGATCGAGGCGACGCCGACCGCTATGGTGAAAAATGTATTGAGCGCGATCAGCGCCAGCTTCATGCCTTCGCCATGCACGTAATCCTCGATGATCACCTGCATGCCGATCCGCATATGGGTGAGACCGGAGATGAGCACCAGGGCCATCACCAGCGCCACGAACGGGTTGGCAAGGGCTGCCCGCACATGCTCGTGGTCGGCGCCGTTGAGCGCGATCAGGAAACCGACGAAGAACAGGATCAGCGGGATGTTGGCGATCGCGGTCAGGCGCTGGCGCCAGAAATGCCCGGTGCCCTCGCGGGCGGAGCCGAGGCCGCGGACCCTCGCCAGCGGCGTGCGCATGTCGGTGTTTTTGCCGCTCATGATCAAGCTCCCCGCGCCATGGTGCCGGCGATCCATATCAGCAGCGTGAGCAGGATCGAGCCGGCCAGCGTCGCCCAGGCGATCTTCGAGGCGGTATGCTTTTCCAGGCCCGCGCCCGTGTCCCAGATGAGGTGCCGTACGCCGCCCAGCATATGATGCATCAGCGCCCAGGTGTAGCCGAACAGGATGATCCGGCCGAGCCAGGTGCCGAAGGCCCAATTGGCCCAATCGAAGGTCGCCTGCGAGCTTGCCGCCGCCATCAGCCACAGGGCGACCAGCAGCGTGCCGAAATACAGCGCGCCGCCGGTGATGCGGTGAATGATCGACATCGTCATGGTGATCGGCGGCCGGTACACGGTGAGGTGCGGCGAAATCGGCCGTTCACGTCTGGCAAATTCGCGGGTGGCTGGTGATTTGCTCATGGCTCCCCCAGTTCGGCGTCTCTCTGGAGCCTCAGGTGGAAATGCGGCATTGCCGCTTCCGGTTGCGACTTCGGACAGCCGGTTTCTAATGCTCTTTTTGCACCGCGTCAAAGCCAGAAAACCGTTTCGAAAACGTAATTTAGTCTGACTAAAAGGCGGGCTTTGGCTTCAATCGATTAGGCCGGGAAGGCCTGAAGCCGGCTCGATATCGCTGCAGTGCAACATATCTGGCCCCAGGGCCCAGCGGTGGTGAGACTGGCGTCAGCGTTTGCAGGTCTGCGGCGTCGATCCCTTCTTCATCACCAGCGCCTCGCGCCCGTCGATCACGATTGCGTCATGCGTGGCCGCCTGGTAGCGGCTGCTCTGGTTGGCAGGCGACGCCGCAAACTCCTCGGTCGCGCCGTCGGACCCGACCACACGCAACGACGTGCCTAGATTTTGGATGGAAATCATACCGTTGTTGCCGCATCTGTAGGTGGCCGTGCCTATGCCTGGTCGCGGCGCGGTAAGGTCGGTGATGATCTTGGTTGCAGCTGCCGGAGGCACCGCGGCTGCGACGGACTGCTGGGCCGGCGCAGGTGAGACGACGACGGTATTGGCTGTCTTCGGCGCGCTGTCTTGCGGCACACAGGCAGCGACGACACCGAGCAACGGGAAAACGGACGCCCAAATCGGCCGGCGTAGCGCCATATGCTGTCCTCCCGCGCGGCAAGCGGCCACGATGCTTTGTCCAGATCAATATCGTCCCGACGCCAAGGCGGACGCCGCTGCGATGGTGCGGCCAAGCATGGCCGAATGATGGCCACCGGGTTTTCCATCCAGTCGGATATTAACGGATATTAACCATGTTTACCGAGACATCGCCGCCAAACGCGCCGGCCTCTTAACAAAGGTTAAGAAACCGTTAATTTCTGATTCGAGGAGGCTTTCCCTCAAGACACGGAGGACGCCATGCGTTCGAATTCGGGCAAATCGCGCCTTGCGGCGCTCGTCGTAGCAGCCTCGGTCGCCGGCCTTGCAGCGCCAGCGCTTGCCGGCGCACGGCATCAGGATCGCGTCTACGCCGATTCCTTCGGCAACCTCGTCGTCGACAGCGCCGCCGGCTACAAGCGCATCATCGTCGGCCAAGGCAGGCTGGCCAAGCAGCTCTCCGACTACACCAGCGCCGGCCAGCCCAAGGTGATCTACGAGAACGAAGCCGACGAAATCGGCGGTTATAGCGATTGCTACCGGCCGCCGGTGCTGGTGAAGGGCCGCTCCTATATGTACGGCCTCTCCGACGGCGAGATGCCCGAACTCAGCCCCTGCCGCTAGCTTCCGTTCCGGCTGACGACCAGTTGCCGGCAGGCCCGACGGAGACGCGCACGCAATCGCGCCCGGCATTCTTCGCCTGATAGAGCGCCTGGTCGGCCCGCCGCATCAGATCGGCAAAGTCTTCGCTCGCATGGAGTTCGGCGACGCCGAAGCTCGCGGTGCAGCGGTTGTCAGCCGGCAGTCCGTCTATGGGCAGCGCGCCGAAGGCGCTGCGCGTTCCCTCGGCGAACAGCCGCGCCGCGGCAAGGTTGGTTCCCGGCAGGATGATGGCGAACTCCTCGCCGCCAATGCGGCCGGCAACGTGATGCGCGGCGGCGGCTTCACGCAGGAAGCCTGCAAAAGTCTCGATCACCCGGTCGCCGGACGCATGGCCGAAGCTGTCGTTGACGCTCTTGAAATGATCGAGATCGGCTATGACCAGCGCGACCGGCACGCCTTGCCGCAGGGCGCCAAGCACCGCCAGTTCGGCATGGCGGGTGAAGCCGCCGCGATTGAGCAGGCGCGAAAGCGTGTCCGTCTCCGACTTCGACGTCACTTCGGCAAGCACGTCGCGAACCAGGATGGCCAGCATCAGCAGCGCCAGCGCCAGCGCAAAGACAGTGCCGAGCGATTGCGACACCAGCGCGTAGTTGCTTTGCAGATAGGCTTGCGGATTGGCGCCCCAGCCGCCGAGCGCATGGGCGATGAATGGCTTGGAGGCAAACTGCAGGCCGCTCGCCGCCAGCACGGCCATCAATATGCGATCGAGACGGGCAAGCTTTTGCCTCGATGACCAGACGATGGCCAGCCCGATGAACTGCATGACCGCATAGGGAAGCTGGTAGGCCATGATGCGGATCAGCGACTGGCGGGGCAGGTCCTGTACGAAATACACAGCTATGGTGGTGGCCAACAGGAAAAACAGCATCGCCTTCCAGGGCGGCGCCACGCCGTATTTGCGGGCAAGCCCGCCATTGAACGCAATGGTTGCGGCAAGGAAGACCGCGAAGGCGGCAACGACCGGGAGCCGCGCGTCGGCAAAAGCGGGAATGGAGAATTCGATGGCCGAATAGGCCATGCCCAGCAGATAGCCAAATGCCAGCCAGCGCGCCGGCGCCCGGCCGACATCGTGGAAGGCGACCGCCATGAAGCAGGCCGCCAGCAGGCCGGCAACCGACAGATTGATCAACAGGATGAAGTTGGCGCCGCTCATGTTCTCCCGCACCCGCGCCGACAGCTAATCATCGACGGGCGAAGAAGACGTTAACGTCCTGGCCGGCCAGGATTCAGCCGGTCTTGAGCGGCTCCGGCAGGAACGCCGTTTCCGGCCGCTCATAGGACAGGCGTACACTGTCGCGGCCGTTCTTCTTGGCCTTGTAGAGCGCATCGTCGGCACGGCGCATCAGCGGCTCCAGCGCCTCGTCACCGCTGCGGGCCGCCACGCCGAAGCTTGCCGTCACCTTCGTTCCCTGGGGAAGCCCGTCGACATGGCCGGCCGAATAGACCGTGCGCACCGCTTCGGCGAACAGCCGTGCCGCGGCAAGATCGCTGAGTGGCAGCAGCACCGCGAATTCCTCGCCGCCGATACGCCCGGCAACACCGCGCGCGCCGGCCGCCGACCGAAGCTTGGCGGCGAAATCGGCAATCACGCGATCGCCCGCCCCATGCCCATGCACATCGTTGAGCGCCTTGAAATGATCGAGGTCGGCCAGCACCAACGCGACCGGGAACCGCGCCGAGGCGCAGTGCCGCAAGAGCAGCATGCCGCGCTCCTCGAAGCCACGCCGGTTGAGCAGGCCCGACAGGGGGTCGGTAAAGGTCTCGGCCTTCAACGCCTTCAACACGTCGAGTGCCGCGGCGGAAAACAGGCACAGCGCGATAAGCAGCGACAGCAGCGCGTGCGACAGCAGCGCCGTCGTCCAGTAGGACGAGCCATAGAACCCGTCATAGCTCGTGAAGGGCCCGTGCGCGATGACGACGATAAGGGTGCGCACGAAGAAGTTGACGCCCGACAGCAGCGACAGCACGAACAGGATTTTCTCGGTCGGGCCGTTGTTGCGCACCGGGCGCAGTTCGGCGGCAACCAGAAGGCTGATACCGCCGAAAGCGAAGTTCATCGCCAGGATGCGCCAGGTGAGATCCGGCGCGATGAACAGGAACCAGCAGAACGACGCCAGTCCCCCACAGGCCAGCGCGCCGATCCCCACATAGGGCACCTTGCGGCCATAGCGGTGGACGATGGCGCCGGCCAGGCAGCAGCCGGCGATGCTGAAGCAGATGTTCGACACCAGCTTGGT
Source organism: Mesorhizobium sp. M7A.F.Ca.US.005.03.1.1 (assembly GCF_003997975.1). Classification (NCBI taxonomy): domain Bacteria; kingdom Pseudomonadati; phylum Pseudomonadota; class Alphaproteobacteria; order Hyphomicrobiales; family Phyllobacteriaceae; genus Mesorhizobium; species Mesorhizobium sp. M7A.F.Ca.US.005.03.1.1. The sequence continues at coordinate 57,523 of NZ_RZRO01000016.1, read as the reverse complement.
CAGCGGCATGCCGATCGGCAAGGTGAAATACTGAAGCAGGAAGCCCACCGCCGAGAGACTGTAGCTGAGCGCCAGCACGGCCAGATAGGGGCGGTGGCGCTGATAGGACCATAGCACGAGGAACGCCGCGCCGAGCGCCAGCGCGATCGTCGGGTTGAGCAGCGCTATGAGCAGACCCGTGTCCAAACGACTATGACTTCCCCTCGCTTACGTCGGGGAAGAGCTTAGAGGGCAAGCCCAAACAAGCGGTTAAGCCTCGCCGCAAGCAGGACCGCCATCTCAAAATAATGTCAGGGAACCGCCGTCTCCGGTCAGCGTTCCTTCGTTGACAATCTGGAGCGACCGATGGCCGACACAATCACACTGACCGACCACGATGCGATCCGCTCGTGGGCTGCCGGGCGCGCCGGCTTTCCCGCAATCGTCGACATCTCGCCCGAAGCGGGGACGCAGCCCATGTTGAGGCTGGTCTTCGGCCAGCACGCCTATCAGGATCAGGACCAGCCTGAACGGCCGCTCAATGCGGGAGGCTATGAACTCGTCGAATGGGACGAATGGTTCAAGCTCTTCGAGGAACAACAGCTTGCGCTTGTGGTCGCGGCCGAACAGCCCGGACGCCGCGAGGAGTTCCACGAACTCGTCCGCCGTGACGGGAAGCGTTGACCCGAGCCGGGTGCGGCTCGGGTTCCGTTCAAGTCCGGACTACTTCCACTCGCGGATGTCAACGAAGTGGCCGGCGATCGCCGCCGCGGCCGCCATCGCCGGCGACACCAGATGGGTGCGGCCCTTGAAGCCTTGCCGGCCCTCGAAATTGCGGTTCGAAGTCGAGGCGCAGCGTTCATGCGGCTTCAGCCGGTCGTCGTTCATGGCCAGGCACATCGAGCAGCCCGGCTCGCGCCAATCGAAACCGGCGGCGACAAAGATCTTGTCGAGGCCTTCGGCTTCCGCCTGTTCCTTGACCAGGCCGGAGCCCGGCACGATCATCGCATCGACATGCGGGCTGACCGTCTTGCCTTCGACCACCTTGGCGACGGCGCGCAGATCCTCGATGCGGCCATTGGTGCAGGAACCGATGAAGACGCGGTCGAGCGTGATGTCGGTGATCCTGGTGCCCGGCGTCAGACCCATATAGTCGAGCGCACGCTGCTTGGAGGTGCGCTTGTTCTCATCGGTGATGTCGTCCGGGTTCGGCACGATGCCTTGCACCGACACGACATCCTCGGGCGAGGAGCCCCAGGAGACGATCGGCGGCAGCTTGGCCGCGTCGAGCACGATCACCTTGTCGAAATGCGCGCCCTCGTCGGACTGTAGCGTCTTCCAGTATTCGAGTGCCGCATCCCAGGCCGCGCCCTTCGGCGCGCGCGGCTTGTCCTTGACATAGGCGAAGGTCGTCTCGTCCGCGGCGATCAGGCCGGCGCGCGCGCCGCCTTCGATCGACATGTTGCAGATCGTCATGCGGCCCTCCATCGACAGCGCACGGATCGCCTCGCCGGCATATTCGATGACATAGCCGGTGCCACCGGCAGTGCCGATCTCGCCGATGATGGCCAGGATGATGTCCTTGGCGGTGACACCTTCCGGCAATTGGCCGTCGACACGCACCAGCATGTTCTTGGCCTTGCGCTGGATCAGCGTCTGCGTCGCCAGAACATGCTCGACCTCGGATGTGCCGATGCCATGCGCCAGCGCGCCGAAAGCGCCGTGCGTCGAGGTGTGGCTGTCGCCGCAGACGATGGTCATGCCGGGCAGTGTAAAGCCCTGCTCCGGACCGATGATGTGGACGATGCCCTGGCGGATATCCTTCTCGGAATAATATTCGACGCCGAAATCCCTGGCGTTCTTGGCCAGCGCCTCGACCTGGATGCGGCTTTCCTCGTTCTTGATGCCGAACTTGCGCTCGGGCGAAGTCGAGACATTGTGATCGACCACGGCCAGCGTCTTTTCCGGATGCCGGACTTTACGGCCGGTCATGCGCAGGCCTTCGAAGGCCTGCGGGCTGGTCACTTCATGGACCAGGTGGCGGTCGATGTAGAGCAGGCAGGTGCCGTCGTCCTGGCGATCGACGACATGGTCGTCGAAAATCTTGTCGTAGAGGGTGCGCGGTGCGCTCATGTGCGTAAATCCGTCGATATGAGAATGGGAAAGAGCAGGTGCCGGACCTCCGGCCCGGCGAAACGACCCCGATGGGTCGGCCTAGGGTAGTCGGCTGGTCAGCGCCCCGGACACGCGCGCGGAGAAGCGCGACGGCAGGCGTTTTCTGTCCTGCAGCACGAACCCCTTGTAGGCCGGATCGCCAAAAAGCTCTTCCATGGCGTGGCTCATATCAATGTTTTGGGTTTTCGGCAATTGGAAGCTGCCTTCGCAGAACTCGGGTTCCTCGTCCTCACTTCCACACCTTCAGGGGGAGAGGAAGGAAGCCAAGATCGGAGAACGCGCCGCTCAGATCACTTCAAACACAAAAGTCTTCACCAGCGCATCCGGCTCGGCGATCGCATAGCAGCGGAACCACGGGCTTTCCTCGACCGGCCGCCATTTCCCAGTCTGCTCCAACTCATCGAACACCGCCTGGAAGCCGCCGCTCTCGAACACCCGGTCGCGCACGGTGAAGATCGCATGGCCGCCCTTGCGGGTGATGCGCACCAGTTCGTGCAGGCCTGTCGCCGGCGCATGGCTGATGGTGAACACGCCTGTCGAGAAGAAGGCGCGGAAATACCCGTCCGGCCACGGCAGCGGACCGCCCAGCATTGCCTGCTTCAGTTCGCTGTAGGCATTGCGGCTGCCGGCGATCTTCAGCATATCGTCCGAGAGGTCGAGCCCCGCAATGTCGCGGTAGCCGAGCGCATTCAGCGACGGTCCCGACAGGCCGGTGCCGCAGCCGGCATCGAGCAAGGGGCCATCGTCCGCCGGCACATGGCGCGCCACCCAGGCGGTGATCAGGAAAGGCAGGAGGTAGCCGAGCGAGGCGGTCTCGCTGTCATAGGTCGCGGCCCATGCGGCATAGGCCTCTTCAAGCGCTTCCGGCGTGTCGGCCGTATAGACGGAATCCAGCGCCGCATTGGCTTTGTCGACGATCATGGGACCTCCTCAACGGGAATGCTCGGGGATCGTAGCGCTGCCTTGGCCGAAAAACTATTCCTCGTGCTGGCGGCGCAGCCGCCGTTCCAGCGCCCTGAGCGCCAGCGACAGGCCGACGGTCAGGATGAGGTAGATGTAGGCTGTTATCGAATAGGTCTCGAAGAAGCGAAAGGAGCCGGCGGCGTAGACCTTGCCCATCTGCGTGATGTCGGCAACGCCGAGCACCGAGACCAGCGAGGAATCCTTGACCAGGGCGACGAAATCATTGCCGAGGGGCGGCAGGATGGTGCGGATCGCCTGTGGAAACACGATGAGCCGGAAACGCTGCGCGCGGGTCAGCCCGAGCGCCTTCGCCGCTTCGATCTGGCCCTTCTCCACCGCCTGGATGCCGGCCCGGAAAACCTCCGAGATGAAAGCCGAATAGCCGATGGTCAGCGCCATGATGGCGCGCCACAACAGCGACACGTCGCGCACCAAAAGCTCGCCGAACAGGCCGGCGCTTTGCAGCGGCGCGGTCAGCGCGTTCCAGGCCGCGACGAAGGCCGGCGCGCCGGCAAAGGCGATCCAGAACAACAGCACCAGGATCGGCACGCCGCGGATGATCTCGACATAGAAGCGCGCGATCTGGCGCAGCCAGCGCGAACCCGACATTCCCATCAGCGCGATGCCGAGACCGATGGCCGACGCCAGCACGAAGGCGATCACGGTGACGAAGATGGTGACGCCGATACCCTTGGCGACCGTGGCGAATACCTGGGCATAGAGATTGCTGGTGGCGACGAAGACGGCCACCGCGATCGCGATGGTCACGGCCACGACGAGCCACCAGGGGAAGTCGGCTTTGGAGGAAGAGGCGGGAGGCATCAAAAGGATTGCGCCAAGGCAGCCCCCTCTGGCCTGCCGGCCATCTCCCCCTCAAGAGGGGAGATTGGCAGCTTCGTCGACGGCACTCTTTTTACAACTTTGGTGATTGGCGAAAGCGGAAAAAACAGCCAATCTCCCCTCTTGAGGGGGAGATGCCCGGCAGGGCAGAGGGGGGCGTTCAAGCGCGAAGTCAGTGCGAAATCACTGCCCCATCTTGTAATCAAGAAACCACTTCTTGTTCAGCGCATCGAACGTCCCGTCCGCCTTCAACGCCGCAATCGCCGCATTGACCGGCTTCACCAGGTCGGAACCCTTCGGGAAGATGAAGCCGAAATCCTCGGTGCCGAGCGGCCCGCCGATCAGCTTCAGTTTGCCCTCGGAGGCGTCGACATAGCCCTTGCCGGCGGTGCCGTCGGTCAAGACGACGTCAACGTCGCCGGATTTCAGAGCCTGCACCGTGGCGCCGAAGGTCTCGAACAGCTTGATGCGCGGGTTCTGCTCATTGCCGTCGAGCACGCTGTAGACGGCGGTGTAGAAGGGCGTGGTACCGGCCTGCGCGCCGATCAGCCCATCCTTGAAGGCGCCGAAGGTCTTGGCGTCGGTGAAACGGCTTTCATCGCCGCGCACCAGCATGAACTGTTCCGAGCGCATATAGGGGTCGGAGAAATCGACCTTCTCCTTGCGGTCGTCCTTGATGGTGATGCCGGTCATGCCGATGTTGTACTGGTTGTCGGAAACCGCCTGGATCATCGCGTCCCAGGATGTGTTCTGGTACTCGACGGCGAAATTCAGCCGCTTGGCGATCTCGTTCATCGCATCATATTCCCAGCCGATCTGCTTGCCGGTCTTGGCATCGATGAACTGCAGCGGCGGATAGGCGTTTTCGGTCACAACCACCACCTTTTTGCCGCCGAGGTCGGGCAGCGCCTGCGCAAAGGCGGCAACGGGTACCAGGACGAGGGCAAGCAGGCCTGCCAGCAGCAGTTTCGATTTGGTCATGACACACTCCCCGGAAATTGACGGACCCGGGCACGGCCGGGCTTGCAGGAAAATCCGGCGCCGACTTTAGCTTTCCGCAAGCGTCATGCAAGACGGTCCGCTGCGTCAGCGCGCGCTAAAAAGGGATTCCGATGCCTTCATTTCCGGGATTCAGGAATGAACGGTGTCGCGGCAGCGATCAGCTCCGCTTCACGATGCCGGCATCCGCCTTGCGCAAGCCGGAGACGAACCGCGTCAGCGTGCGGTGCAGGGATTTCAACTCGTCGGCATCCAGCGGCAGGTTGCAAAGCATCGCCGCCGGCACGCTTTTGGCCTGCTCACGCAACGCTTGTCCCTTCGCTGTCGGCTCGACCAGAACCCGGCGCTCGTCGGCGGGGTCGCGCCGGCGTGTGACCAGGCCACCGGCCTCCAGCCGCTTGAGCAGCGGCGTCAGCGTCGCCGAATCCAGCCCGAGCGCTTCGCCAAGCTCGCCGACCGTGCTTGGAGCCCGTTCCCAGAGCGCCAACATGGCCAGATATTGCGGATAGGTCAGGCCGAGCGGATCGAGCAGCGGGCGGTAGAGCTTCGTCATCAGCCCGCTTGCCGAATAGAGCGCGAAGCAGAGCTGTTGGTCGAGCCGCGGAACGTGAAACGTCCCGGTGGCCTCCGCCGGGACGTCCCTGGTGCTCTTTGTCGTCTTTTCCGTCATGCCGCCTTTACCGAAAGCGCTACGTCGACATTGCCCCTGATGGCGTTGGAATAGGGGCAGATCTTGTGCGCCTCCGATACAAGCGCTTCCGCCGCCGCCTGATCAAGGCCTTTCGTTTCCGCCGCGAGCGCGACGCCGAGCTTAAAGCCTTCGCCATCGGGAAGCAGGCTGACGGTGGAGGTTACCCCGGCATCCGTCAGCGACAGCTTCTGTTTGCGCGCGACAAAGCGGATGGCGCTTTCGAAGCAGGCGGCATAGCCGATAGCGAACAGTTGCTCGGGATTGGTGGCGCCCCCCGGCCCGCCGAGTTCCTTGGGCATTGCCAGATCGACCTTGAGCAGACCGTCGCTGGTCTCGCCATGGCCGGCGCGGCCGCCGGTGACGTGAGCCTGTGTGGTGTAGAGTGCCATATCAAATCTCCAATTACTTGTGCACGATTATTTAGTGCACAAGGTAATGCGCCGTCAACAGCCGGATCCTGTGTCTGGCGCTGAAAGCGTTCACAGTCTGGTGAAACGAAAAAAGGCGGCCGAAGCCGCCTTTTTGAATGGGATTTCCGAAAACCTTATTCGGCAGGGGTCGCTTCTGCGGCGGCCTTGGCTGCTGCTTCGGCCTCGGCGGCGGCCTTCTTCTCGGCGGCGTCCTGGGCGGCCTTCTCGACGGCCAGGGCCTCGGCTGCTGCCACCTTCTCGGCTTCGATGCGGGCCTTCTCGGCGTTCAGCGCATCGCGCTCCTCATCGTTCAGCTTGCGGGCGCGCACGCCGGTGTTTTCCGAAATACGGGCCGATTTGCCGCGACGATCGCGCAGGTAGTAGAGCTTGGCGCGACGCACCTTGCCGCGGCGAACGATCTCGACGCCTTCAACCATCGGCGAGTAGACCGGGAACACGCGCTCGACGCCTTCGCCGTAGGAAATCTTGCGAACCGTGAAGTTCTCCTGGAAGCCGGCGCCGGCGCGGGCGATGACGACGCCCTCATAGGCCTGGACGCGGGTGCGGGTGCCTTCGGTCACGCGGACCTGGACGCGCACGGTGTCGCCGGGCTGGAATTCGGGAAGCTTGCGCTTGGCTTCGATCTTGGCGGCCTGTTCGGCCTCGAGCTGACGGAGAATATCCATCTCAAAAGTCCACTTCTTGTTCTTCCGACAGTCAGAGCGTCCGACACTCGCCTTGCAGTTCCATTGACCGCTTGGCTATGCCTTTTGTCTCCAAGACATTTGTCTTTGAAACATCAGGCAGGGGCGACTACACCGTCATTGTTGACGGGTCCGGCAGATTCTTTCTGGCCGGTACGGGCGGGCACATACAGCTATTTCGCCGCTTTGTCACGCCTTGGGCGCGCATTTTCTGCTCGCATGGCACCATCGTAATCCTGCCGTGCCGGGTTGCGCCGGTCGTTCAGGCTTTCTAAAGCCTGAAATAACACAGTTTTGAGCGGCCGCAATTCATGTCTGTCTTCGATGCCATCCTGCTGTTTCTAGCGGGCTTTCTGTCAGGCGCCGCCAATGCGGTCGCCGGTGGCGGCACCTTCATCACCTTCGGCGCCATGACGTTGGTCGGCCTGCCGCCGATTGTTGCCAACGCCACCTCCTCGGTGACGCAATTTCCAGGCTACATCACCTCGACCCTCGCCTACTCGGCCGATATCAGGCACTTCTGGCGCGGCGCGCTGCTGCTGTGCCTGATCTCGGCCGTGGGTGCACTGGCCGGCGCTCTGATCCTTTTGGCGCTCGACAATCCCTCGTTTCGCGCTCTGGTGCCGTGGCTGCTGCTAGCCGCGACGGCCCTGTTCGCCGCCGGCCCCTGGCTGAAACCAGTGCCAAAGCCCGGCCATGAAGCGGCGGTGGGCTCGCTGGCCGGCTCGCTCGCACAATTTCTCACCGCCATCTATGGCGGCTTCTTCGGCGCCGGCATGGGCGTGATGATGCTGGCGACGCTCGGCCTCACCCAGGCCGGCGACTATCACCGGCTGAACGCGTTGAAGAACATGCTGGCCATGGTCATCGCCGCTGTCGCGATCGTCGTCTTCGTCTCGGGCGGCGTCGTCGCCTGGCCGCAGGCGATCATCATGATCCCGGGCGGCGCGCTCGGCGGCTATGCCGGCGTCTGGATCGCCAAGCGGGTGCCGCAAAACGCGGTGCGCGGCTTCGTCGTCGCCGTCGGCCTGTTTTTGGCCTTCTATTATTTTGTCAAGGGCTGAGCAGCGGCAAGCAGGTCCGGACGCCTCTCGGCTGTCAGTCTTTCTGACTCCGCCCGCCGCCAGGCGGCGATCTTCTTGTGATTGCCGGAAATCAGGACCTCGGGAATGTCACGGCCTTCGAACTCCTGCGGCCGCGTATAGTGCGGATGTTCGAGCAGGCCGTTTTCAAAACTCTCTTCCTCGCCCGACATCGCGTTGCCCATGACCCCGGGCAGCAGCCGCACCACCGCGTCGAGCAGCACAAGCGCGGCCGGCTCACCACCCGAGAGAATGAAATCGCCGATCGAGACTTCCTCCAAATCCCGCGCGTCGATCACCCGCTGGTCGACGCCTTCGAAGCGGCCGCACAGGATGACGGCGCCCGGCCCAGCGGCCAGCTCGCGCACACGCGCCTGGGTCAGCGGCTTGCCGCGCGGGCTCATCAGCAGCCGGGGCCGCGCATCGCCTTCCGGCGAAGCATGGTCGATGGCTTTCGCCAGCACGTCGGCGCGCATCACCATGCCGGCGCCGCCGCCGGCGGGCGTGTCGTCGACGGTGCGGTGGCGGTCGGTGGCGAAGTCGCGGATCTGGATCGTCTCCAGCGACCACGTCCCGGCCTCGAGCGCCCGGCCGGCCAACGACAGGCCGAGCGCGCCGGGAAACATCTCGGGGTAAAGCGTCAGCACCGAAGCGGAAAAACTCACCGGTTGCCCCCGGCATCGCTCGGTCCGCGCGGCCTGCCCTTCGGATCGAAGTCTTCCTCACGCGGACCACCGCCATCCTCGTCATCGACCAGCCCGGCTGCCGCCGGATCGACACGAACAAAACCCTCGGCGATCGACACTTGCGGTACGGCAGCCTGTGTGAACGGGATCAGCACGCCCTTGCGCCCGCCCAGCGTCACGTCGAGAATGTCGCCGCCGCCGAAATTGTGCACCGCGACCACCTTGCCAAGCACGGCACCCGTGTCGTCGCGGACTTCGAGGCCAACGAGGTCGGCATGGTAGAATTCGTCTTCCTCGCCATCGTCCGGCAGCATCGAACGGTCGACGAACAGCTCCGTGCCGGCCAGCGCCTCGGCCGCATTGCGGTCGGCAATGCCCTTGAAACGGACCACGACGACGGTGTTGGCGGGCCTGATGTCGACGATCTGGAAGGCGCGCCCGTCCCTGGCGTAGAGCGGCCCGTAATCGGCCAGCGCCAGCGGCTCGCCGGTGAAGGTCTTCACCCGCAATTCGCCCTTGATGCCATGGGCGGCGCCGATCACGGCCATCTGGACAGGATTCTGGAGCTTGCTCATGGCGAAATATCCTTTGGCCTGCTCTAGCCCCACGCGGCTGTCATTTCAATGACGGGCTATTCACCGCTTCCTAACCCGAATATCCGAAAATGCCGCCATGCAGGAATTCCTCATCCCGGCCAAACCCGATCTCCAGGCGGCGCGCGAAAGCTGGCTGAAGATGCTGGCGCGAGAACGTCGGCTGTCGCCCGAGACGGTGGAAGCCTATGAGCGCGACACGCGTCAGTTCCTGCATTTCCTCACCGGCCATTGCGGCGGCTCGCCCGGCATTTCGGACATCGCCGATCTGCGCCCGGCGGATTTGCGCGGCTTCCTTGCGGCGCGGCGCAATGCCGGTGCCGGCGCCCGCACGCTGGGCCGGGGTCTCGCCGGCATCCGCTCGCTGCTGCGTTTCCTCGAGCGGCGCGGCCTCGCCAATGCGGCCGGTGCGGCGGCACTGCGCGCGCCGCGCCAGCCCAAATCGCTGCCCAAGCCGCTGACGGCGAGCGATGCCAAGCATATCGTTTCCATCGAAGGCCAACTGGCGGAGGAACCCTGGATCGCAGCCCGCAACGCCGCCGTGCTGACGCTGCTCTACGGCTCTGGCCTGCGCATTTCCGAGGCGCTCGGCCTGACCGGCGCCGATCTGGCGTCGGCGGCCGACACGGTGCTGCGCGTTGCCGGCAAGGGCGGCAAGACGCGCCTGGTGCCGGTGCTGCCGGTGGCGCTCAGGGCAATCGCCGAATATCGCCGGCTCTGCCCCTACCATCTCGACCCCAAGGGCCTGCTGTTCCGCGGCGCCCGCGGCGGCCCGCTCAACCCAGCCATCGTCCAGCGCGACATGGCCAAGCTGCGCTCGGCGCTCAACCTGCCCGATACCGCGACGCCGCATGCGCTGCGCCATTCCTTCGCCACGCATCTGCTCGGCCGCGGCGGTGATTTGCGCACCATCCAGGAACTGCTCGGCCACGCCAGCCTGTCGACGACGCAAATCTACACCGGCGTCGACACCGCGAGGCTGCTCGAGATTTATGAGCAGGCGCATCCCAGGGCGTGAACGCCGGTAACGTTCACCATTTGGCCGAAAGCCTCCCCAACGTCGTCGTCCCTGGGCGAAGCAGGAGCGAAGCTCCGTCGCGGAGACCCTGGGATGACGAAGAAATGGGCGTTTCCGCTAATCGTTGAAGCATGAGCCCCATCGACGTCAGTTGAGGGCGATAGCCAGTCCAAGACAATTTCTCAGCACAGGTTAACCGTTTTGCCGCTTTTCAGTCCTAGAAGAGGCTCATGAAACGCGTCATAGCCATCGCCGACCGTGCTGCTTCCGTGTCGCTGAAGCTGCTCGTCGCGCTCAATGTTCTGTTCTTCCTGTCGTTCCTCGCCGTGCTGCTGTTCGCGGCCGGCAAGGCGCATGCCGAAGTCCCGACCTGCACCGGTGCCGACATGCTGTCGGCCCTGCAGAAGAACGATCCGGCGACCTACCGCAAGATCGAAGCGGAAGCCGCCGCGACGCCGAACGGCAAGGGCCTGTTGTGGAAGCTGGAAAAGCCCGGCGAGAAGCCGTCCTTCCTGTTCGGCACCATGCATATGACCGACCCGCGCGTCACCACGCTGCCTCCCGAAGCGCAGAAAGCCTATGACGCCGCCGGCACCATCGTCATCGAAACCACCGACGTGCTCGACAAGCAGAAGATGATGGTAGCGATGCTCAAGGAGCCGGACCTGATGATGTTCACGGATTCGACGACGCTGGCGTCGCTACTGTCGCCCGACGATGCGGCGGCCATGAACACCGCGCTCGACGCACGCGGCATTCCGCCGGCAACGGTTGCCAAGATGAAGCCGTGGATGCTCTCGGCCATGATGGCACTGCCGGCCTGCGAGCTGGCCCGTCAGTCAGGCGGCGCCCCGGTGCTCGATGTCAGGCTGGCGGAAGGCGCGAAGGCTTCCGGCAAGCCGGTGGAAGGATTGGAGACGGCTGAAGGCCAACTGCGCGCCATGGCCTCGCTGCCGCTGGCGTTTCACATGAAGGGCCTCGTCGACACGCTGAAGCTCGGCGACAAGGTCAACGACATCAACGAAACCATGATCGTGCTCTACCAGCGTGGCGACACCGGCATGTTCTGGCCGCTGTTTCGTGCGGCCATGCCGGACCAACAGGACGACCCCGCGGGCTATGCGGCGTTCGAGGAAACCATGATCACCAGCCGCAACAAGGTGATGGTCGAGCATGCCGAACCGATCCTTGCCAAAGGCAATGTCTTCATGGCGGTCGGCGCCCTCCACCTCCCCGGCCCCGAAGGCCTGGTCGAGGGTTTCCGCAAGGCCGGTTACACCGTCACGCCTGTCGGACTTTAGTGACTTCAGCTTACTTCGCCAGGATCTGGGCCAGCATCGCCGGAACGACCATCCGGTGAAACGGCATGATGATCGCGAGATAGGCGCGCCCGAGCCAATTGTGCGTCTTGACGATCGTCGTCGCGGCCACCTCTTGCCGGCCGCTGCCAAGATCCCTGACTTCGACCAGGACACGGAAATCGAGATGCCGGTCGTCGAGGCCAAGCACAACCTTGCCGGGAAACTGGCTGATGAGCGGAAATATCCCGATCCGGCCCGACGGCAACACCGCAGTTTCCAGGCCCGTCTTCAGCCGGAACGGCCTGACGGCAAGATTGCGCAGCGCCATGAGCCTGCCGACCCAGGGCGGCGTTCGCCCCAGAGCGCGTTCGGCCGCGCCGAGTGCGGTTAAGGAAAGGCCTTCAGTGACCAGCACATAGCGGTCTGCGAACTGGGCTCTGGCAAGAGCATCGCAGTGATTCGGGACAAGCTGAGCTGACGAATTCGTCACGGCAAAACCCTCTGATTCGACCTTAACAGACGCAAACTTGGCGCGCTGCGTGGCGAAACGACGCCACTCCGGCTGCGGAAGGGCAGGATTGTCCTTGTTTTTGGCGTTTTCCAACCCTAGCGTGAAACCAGTTCAATGATTGCGCGTTGTATGGTGTTGATTGATATTTTTCATCCACGGAGGACACTTTTATGGCGAACACACCGAATCCAAACGACCCGTTCAATTCGTCCACCAACGCACCAAGGCCAAGTGGCGGCGGCGGTGGTAGCGGTTGGCTGATTGCCCTGGTCGTCGTTATTCTGGCGGTTGTCGCGTATTATGTTTTCGGAAGAAGTGGTGAGCACCCGGCACCCGCCGAGCCGCCGGCGGCCAGCACACCGGCCCCAGCGCCTGCACCGGCGGAACCGATGAAGCCGGCTGAACCTGCGCCCGCGCCTGCTCCGGCACCTGCAGAACCGGCGCCTGCCCCGGCACCCGCGCCCGCACCGGCTCCTGCGCCGGCACCAGCCCCTGCGCCGGCACCTGCACCGGCCCAGTGATTGGCTCGATATCAGTTACGAACGGCCCGCTGAAAAGCGGGCCGTTTTGTTTTGTAGGGGCCGCCAGAAAGGCCTTTCCAGAAACTCGCTCCGGTGAGTCAGCTGGTGTGGTTTTCGAGAACCGGAGCGCAGCGGACATTTGGGTCCGTGAGCAGCGCATGACCCCGAAGATCAGTCCGATTTTCGGAGAGGATCATGCGCCAATCAAAAAGGGTCACAGCATCCTTTAAGCGTCCAGGAGGACGTGCGGCGCTGTGAAAGCGGAGAAAACCTCGCCAGATGGCCGCCGGAGTAGAGTTTATGAAAGGGCTTTAGATGTGGATCGGCTTGAAGAACGTCGCCAGCGCCGCCTCCTTGATCGCCTCCGACATCGTCGGATGCGCATGGCAGGTGCGGGCGAGATCCTCCGACGAACCGCCGAACTCCATCAGCACCGCCGCCTCGTGGATCATCTCGCCGGCGCCGAAGCCGACGATATGCACGCCGAGCACGCGGTCGCTTTGCCTGTCGGCGAGGATCTTCACAAAACCGTCCGTGTGCAGCATGGCGCGCGCCCGGCCATTGGCGCTGAACGGGAACTTTCCGATCTTGTAGTCGATGCCGGCCTTCTTCAATTCTTCCTCGGTCTTGCCAACCGAGGCGATTTCCGGGCTGGTGTAGACGACGCTCGGAATGACGTCATAGTTCACGTGGCCGGCCTGGCCGGCAATGGTTTCCGCTACCGCCACGCCCTCGTCCTCGGCCTTGTGCGCCAGCATCGGCCCGGCGATGACATCGCCGATGGCATAGATGCCCGGGATATTGGTCTTGAGATGGCCATCGGTCTTGACCCGGCCGCGCTCGTCGACCTCGACGCCGGCTTCCCCGAGCCCGAGGCTGTCGGCATAGGCGCGGCGGCCGGTGGCGATCAGCACGGCATCGGCCTCGATGGTCTCGGCGGCGCCGCCCTTGACCGGCTCGAAGGTGACGGTCGCACCCTTCTTGGCCTTGGCCACGCCGGTGACCTTGGCGCCGAGCTTGAACTCGAAGCCCTGTTTGCCCAGCAACCGCTGGAATTGCTTGGAGACCTCGCCGTCCATGCCGCCCAGGATGGTGTCGAGGAATTCGACCACGGTGACCTTGGCGCCGAGCCGCGCCCACACCGAGCCGAGCTCGAGCCCGATGACACCGCCGCCGACCACCACCAGATGGCCGGGAACCTTATCCAGCGACAGCGCGCCGGTCGACGACACGATCACCTTCTCGTCGATGTCGACCTTGACGCCGGGAATGCCGGCGACATCCGAGCCGGTGGCGATGACGATGTTCTTGGTCTCGATCTCCTCGACCTTGCCGTCCTCGGAGGTGACCGACACCTTGCCGGCGGCGAGCACCTTGCCGGTGCCGCGGAAACTGTCGATCTTGTTCTTCTTGAACAGGAAGGCGACGCCGTTGACGTTCGACGACACCGTCGCATCCTTGTGCGCCATCATCTTCTTCAGGTTCAATTTCGGCGCCGATATCTCGACGCCGAGCGTGTCGAAGGAGTGGCCGGCCTCGGCGAACATCTCGGAGGCATGGAGCAGCGCCTTGGACGGGATGCAGCCGATGTTCAGGCAGGTGCCGCCGAAGGTCGCGTTCTTCTCGACCACCGCAACCCTGAGCCCGAGTTGCGCCGCCTTGATGGCGCAGACATAGCCGCCGGGTCCCGATCCGATGATAACGACGTCATAAGCCATGATACTGTCCTTCTGTTTTGAGCATGATGCCGAAAAGTGTGACGCGGTTTTCGGATAACATCATGCTCGATCTGCTTGAGAGCGCTCAGCGGCCGCCGCTTACATTCAGGATCGCGCCCGTCGTATAGGACGCGGCGTCGGAGAGAAGATAGAGAACCGCGCCCGCGACTTCATCCACTGTACCGGCTCTTTTCATCGGCAGCAGATCGCGGAACCGCTCCACCCGGTCCGGCTGCCCGCCGGAGGCGTGGATGTCCGTGTCGATGATGCCCGGCCGCACCGCATTGACGCGGATGCCTTCTAGCGCCACCTCACGGGCGAGCCCGACGGTGAAGGTGTCGATGGCGCCCTTGGAGGCGGCATAATCGACATATTCGCCCGGCGAGCCCAATGTCGCCGCGGCCGACGAGATGTTGACGATGGATCCGCCCGACCCGCCATGACGGGTCGACATGCGCTTCACCGCCTCGCGGGCGCAGAGGAACGAGCCGACGACATTGATGCGCATCATGCGCTCCAGCCGCGAAACATCCATCTCGTCGACGCGCGCCTTGACGTCGACGATGCCGGCATTGTTGACGAAGGCATCGAGCCGTCCATAGGCGCGGTCGACGGCCTCGAACATGGCCACGATATCGGACTCCTTGCCGACATCGCCCTTGACCGCGAAAGCCTCGCCGCCGGCGGCCTCGATCTCGGCGACCAGCGCCTTGGCGGCCTCCTGGTTCGAAGCGTAGTTGACCGCGACCCGGTAGCCGGCCTTCGATCCGAGCCGGCAGATCGCGGCGCCGATGCCGCGGCTGCCGCCGGTGACCAGCAGCACCTTTTGCGTCCCGCTCATTCCTGGCATCCCTTCAAGGCAAACACATCCCACGGCACTTTCGAAAATCCGCTGCCGCCATAGGCGCTGGATTGGCGCAACGCCGGCCCGAGGTCCGGCAGGATCAGCGTCTTCGGCGCTTCGACGCCTTCAGCCGGCAGCAGTCCGATGTTGCCGTTTTCATCCGCCGTGTAGATGACGCCGTGCCAGGGCGTGCAGGCGGCAAGCTCCTCGCCGGTGACGTCGCCCTCGGGGCATTTGTGCATCAGCGCGCCGTTCGGCCGCGATACGCCTTCATTCCACATGACGATGCCGTTAAGCACCACATTGTTGTCGAGGATCATCCGGAAGCTGTTGGTGACGGTCGCCGAGGTGCCGGTCGGCGTGAAATCGATCTCGCTGCCGCTCTGGGCGTCGCCATAGACAGCGAGTTCTATCGGGCAGGCGGCATGGGCGCCGGCAGCGGCCAGCACCATGCCGGCCGCGATCGATGCGATCGAAAGCACCTTGGAAAGGCTAAGGGAACGGGTCGTCATTCTGCCGCGCAGATCCCTTCCTCCGGCACACATTCCAACAGCCGGATCAGCACCAGACCTCAGAGATCAAGCACCAGCCGTTCCGGATCCTCCAAGCTTTCCTTGACGCGCACCAGGAACGTCACCGCTTCCTTGCCGTCGACGATACGGTGATCGTAGCTGAGCGCCAGGTACATCATCGGCCGGATGACGATCTGGCCGCCGACCACGACAGGCCGGTCCTGGATCTTGTGCATGCCCAGAATGCCCGACTGCGGCGCGTTGAGGATCGGGGTCGACATCAGCGACCCGTAAACGCCGCCGTTCGAAATCGTAAACGTGCCGCCCTGCATGTCGGCGACCGACAGCTTTCCGTCACGCGCGGCGATACCCAGCCGGCCGATGTCCTTCTCGATCTCGGCGATCGACATCTGGTCGGCATTGCGCACCACCGGCACGACGAGGCCCTTTTCAGTGCCGACGGCGACGCCGATATGGGCATAGTTCTTGAAGATGATATCGGTGCCGTCGATCTCGGCATTGACCGAGGGGATTTCCTTCAACGCGTGCGTGACGGCCTTGGTGAAGAAGCCCATGAAGCCGAGCTTCACGCCGTGCTTCTTCTCGAACACGTCCTTGTATTTGGTGCGCAGCGCCATCACCGCTGACATGTCGACCTCGTTGAAGGTGGTCAGCATGGCTGCGGTCGACTGCGCTTCCTTGAGGCGGCGCGCGATGGTCTGGCGCAATTTGGTCATGCGCACGCGCTCCTCGCGCGATGCATCGTCGCCCGAGGACGGCGCCCGCACGGCAACCGGTGCCGGTGCTGCTTTCGGCGTCTCGGCCGGCTGCGACGGCGCGCCCTTGGAGATGGCGTCGAGCACGTCACCTTTCAGCACCTGGCCGCGCTTTCCCGAACCGGAGATCTGGTCGACCGAGAGATTGCTTTCGGCGATCAGTTTCGCCGCGGCCGGTGCCGGTGGCATGGTGCGCGGCTCGACCGGGCCGGCATCGCCGGCGATCTTGGCGGTCTCGGCCGCGGCCTGCTTGCCGGTCGATGCCGCATCCGGCGACGAGGCCTGCGACACCGCTTGCGGCTTCGTGGCGGGAGCCGCGCCGCCTGCCGAAATCGACCCCAGCAGCGCGCCGACACCGACCGTCTCGCCTTCCTTGACGGTGATCTCACCCAGCGTGCCGGCGGCGGCGGCAGGCACCTCCACCGTCACCTTGTCGGTCTCGAGCTCGACCAGCGGTTCATCGGCGGCGATTGTATCGCCAACCTTCTTGAACCATTTGCCGACGGTCGCTTCAGTGACGGATTCGCCGAGAGTGGGAACGCGGATTTCGGTAGCCATTGTGCCTGTCCGTTTTCTTTCGGTTCTGTTGTTCGCCCAGATCTTCTCTATTCACCAAGCGCGTCTTCGAGCAAGGCGGCGAGTTGGGCGAGATGCTTCGACATCAGTCCGGTCGCCGGCGAAGCGGCGGCCGGACGGCCGGTGTAGCGCACCCGCTGATGCTTGGCGTCGATATGCGCCAGCACCCATTCCAGATACGGGTCGATGAACGACCAGGCGCCCATGTTCTTGGGCTCCTCCTGGCACCACACCATCTCGGCATTGCGGAACCGCGACAGTTCGGTGATCAGCGCCTTGGCCGGGAACGGGTAAAGCTGCTCGACGCGCAGCAGATAGATGTCGTTGATGCCGCGCTTTTCGCGCTCCTCATAGAGGTCGTAATAGACCTTGCCCGAACACAGCACGACGCGGCGGATCTTGGAATCCTTGACCAGCTTGATCGCTTGTCCGGAAAGCAGCTGCGCATCGTCCCACAGCAACCGGTGGAACGAGCTTTCGCCCGAAATTTCCGGCAGCGTCGACACCGCCCGCTTGTGGCGCAGCAGCGACTTCGGCGTCATCAGAATCAGCGGCTTGCGGAAGTCGCGCTTCAGCTGCCGGCGCAATATGTGGAAGTAGTTGGCCGGCGTGGTGCAGTTGGCGACTTGCATGTTGTCTTCGGCGCAAAGCTGCAGGAAGCGTTCGAGCCGGGCCGAGGAATGTTCCGGACCCTGGCCTTCATAGCCATGCGGCAACAGGCAGACGAGGCCCGACATTCTGAGCCACTTGCGTTCGCCTGACGAGATGAACTGGTCGAACACCACCTGGGCGCCGTTGGCGAAGTCGCCGAACTGCGCTTCCCACAAGGTCAGCGCCTTGGGCTCGGCCAGGCTATAGCCATATTCGAAGCCCAGAACCGCCTCTTCCGACAGCATCGAGTTGATGACTTCATAGCCGGCCTGAGCCGCCGACAGATTGTTGAGCGGGATGTAGCGGGTCTCGTCGCGCTGGTCGTAGAGCACGGAATGGCGCTGCGAGAAGGTGCCGCGTTCGGAATCCTGCCCCGACAGGCGGATCGGATTGCCGTCGAGCAGGATCGCGCCAAAGGCCAGCGCCTCGGCCGTCGACCAGTCGATGCCTTCGCCGGACTCGATCGCCTGGCGGCGGTTTTCGAGGAAACGGATGATCGTCTTGTGCGCCTCGAAATCCTTCGGCACCTCGGTCAGCTTCCTGCCGATTTCCTTCAGTGTCTTGACCGGCACGGCGGTCTTGCCGCGCCGCTGTTCGTCCTGGTTGTCGGCAGTGCGCAGGCCCGACCAGGCGCCGTCGAGCCAGTCAGCCTTGTTGGGCTTGTAGTGCTGGCCGACTTCCCATTCGGATTCCAGATGCGCCCGCCAGTCGGCTTTCAACTGGTCGAGCTCGGCCTGGGTGAGGTGACCCTCGGCGATCAGCCGGTCGCCATAGATCTGCACCGTCGTCTTGTGGTTGCGGATGTTGCGGTACATGATCGGCTGGGTGAAGGCCGGTTCGTCGCCCTCATTGTGGCCGAAGCGGCGATAGCAGAACATATCGACCACAACAGGCTTGAAAAACTTCATGCGAAACTCGATCGCCACCTTGGTGGCGTGCACCACGGCTTCCGGGTCGTCGCCATTGACGTGGAAGATCGGTGCTTCGATCATCTTGGCGACGTCGGACGGATAGGGCGAGGAGCGCGAAAAGCGCGGGTTGGTGGTGAAACCAATCTGGTTGTTGATGATGAAATGCAGCGTGCCGGCGACGCGGTGGCCGCGCAGGCCGGACAGGCCGAGGATCTCGGCGATCACGCCCTGACCGGCGAAGGCGGCATCGCCATGCAGCAAGAGCGGCAGCACCTTGGCGCGCTCTTCCAGCGGCACGATTTCCTCGCGGCTGCGGCCGAACAGATAATCCTGCTTGGCGCGCGCCTTGCCCATCACCACCGGATCGACGATTTCCAGATGCGAGGGGTTGGCGGTCAAGGACAGATGCACCTTGTTGCCGTCGAATTCGCGGTCCGACGAGGCGCCTAGATGGTACTTGACGTCGCCCGAGCCTTCGACCTCATCGGGTGCCGCAGAGCCGCCCTTGAACTCGTGGAAGATGGCGCGGTGGGGCTTGGCCATGACCTGGGAGAGCACGTTCAGCCGGCCGCGATGCGCCATGCCGAGCACGATTTCCTTCATGCCGAGCTGGCCGCCGCGCTTGACGATCTGCTCCAGCGCCGGGATCAGCGCCTCACTGCCATCGAGGCCGAAGCGCTTGGTGCCCTTGTACTTGACGTCGATGAACTGCTCGAAGCCTTCAGCCTCGACCAGCTTCTGCAGGATCGCCTTCTTGCCGGCGGCGGTGAAGGTGATCTCCTTGTCGGCACCCTCGATGCGCGCCTGGATCCAGGCCTTTTCCTCAGGGTCGGAAATATGCATGAACTCGACGCCGAGCGTGGAGCAATAGGTGCGGGTCAGGATTTCCAGCATCTGCCGGATGCTGCCGAATTCAAGCCCCAGCACATTGTCGAGGAAGATCGGCCGGTCGTAATCGGCTTCGGTGAAGCCGTAGTTTTCCGGCGACAGCTCGTTGTAGTCCTCGAGCGGCTTGGCGATGCCGAGCGGATCGAGATTGGCGTGCAGATGGCCGCGCATGCGGTAGGCGCGGATCATCATGATGGCGCGCACCGAATCGCGCGTCGCCTGGTGCACGTCGGCGTCGGACAGGACGACGCCATTGGTGACCGCCTTGTCCTTGACCTTCTTTTCGATCGTCTTCTCGACGATGCCCCAATTGCCGTCGAGCGCCGACACCAGTTCGCCATTGGCCTGCAGCGGCCAGGAGGGCTTGGCCCAGGAGGCGCCCTTGGCGTTCCTGCGCACATCGCCGGAATCGTCTTTCAGCCCGGCGAAGAACTCCTGCCATTCGGGATTGACCGAGGCTGGATCGTCCTCATAGGCGGCGTAAAGCGCGTCGATGTAATCGGCATTGCCGCCATAGAGGAAAGAGGTGAGAGAAAATTGGTCGTTGGCCTGATCTTGTCTTGCCATTTTTGTCCGCGGAGCCCGGCTCCGTCTCCTGTTTTTGGAGGGGAGTAGGGGAATAAGGGAATAGGGGAGCAGGGCTTTTTGCCGCTGCTATTTTCCCTACTGCCCTACTCCCTTACTCCCCTATTCCCTTACCCTTTGATCGCTTCGACCAAGGTCGTGCCCAGCCTTGCCGGCGACGGCGAAACTTTTATCCCGGCCGATTCCATCGCCGCGATCTTGTCTTCGGCGCCGCCCTTGCCGCCGGAGATGACCGCGCCGGCGTGGCCCATGGTGCGGCCGGCCGGCGCCGTGCGCCCGGCGATGAAGCCGGCCATCGGCTTCTTGCGGCCACGCTTGGCTTCGTCCTTGAGGAACTGCGCGGCGTCTTCCTCGGCCGAACCGCCGATCTCGCCGATCATGATGATCGACTTGGTCTCCTCGTCGGCGAGGAACATCTCGAGCATGTCGATGAACTCGGTGCCTTTGACGGGGTCGCCGCCAATGCCGACGGCGGTGGTCTGGCCGAGGCCGACATTGGTGGTCTGGAACACTGCCTCATAAGTAAGCGTTCCCGACCGCGAAACAACGCCGACCGAGCCCTTGCGGAAGATGTTTCCGGGCATGATGCCGATCTTGCATTCGTTGGGCGTCAGCACGCCCGGGCAGTTCGGGCCGATCAGCCGCGAGGTCGAACGGTCGAGCCTGGCCTTGACCCTGATCATGTCCATCACCGGTATGCCTTCGGTGATGCAGATGATCAGCGGGATCTCGGCCTCGATCGCTTCGAGGATGGCTTCGGCGGCGCCTGCCGGCGGCACATAGACGACGGACGCATTGGCACCGGTCTTTTCCTTGCCCTCGGCGACGGTGGCGAAGATCGGCAGGCTTTCGCCCTTCGCGCCGGTCCACGTCTCGCCACCCTTCTTGGGATGGATGCCGCCGACCATTTTCGTGCCGTGATAGGCCAGCGCCTGTTCGGTGTGGAACGTGCCGGTCTTGCCGGTCAGGCCCTGCACCAGCACCTTGGTGTTCTTGTCGACGAGGATGGACATGGGAGCCCTTTTCTAAAAACCGTTGATCGAGGAAAACATGGTCAGAGCCGCTTCAAGTCGGCGACGGTGAGGTCGCTCTTGGCGTTGCCGGTGTTGAGCGTCGTTGCCGGCTCGAACATCAGCACCACGGGCTCAACGGTGAGCGAGCGCGGCCGGTGTTCGACGCCGCGCGGCACGACGATGAAATCGCCCTCGCCGAGTTCGACCGGGCCGTCGCGGAAATCGATGGCAATACGCCCACGCAGCACGAGGAAGGCTTCGTCCTCATTGTCATGCGCGTGCCAATCGAAGACCTCGCCGAACTTGGCGACCTTCGCCTGGCTGTCGTTGACGTCGCCGGCGATATGCGGATCGAAGACCTTCTTGATCTTTTGATCCGCAGCCTCGACCAGGTTTATCTTATGCGGAGGCACCAGATCAGCCCTTCACCGCCGCCACGATCTTCTTGGCTGCATCGTCGAGATCGTCGGCCGACACCACGTTCAGGCCGCTGTCGTTGATGATCTTCTTGCCCAGCTCGGCATTGGTGCCTTCCAGGCGCACCACCAGCGGCACTTCCAGGCCGACTTCCTTGACCGCGGCAATGACGCCCTCGGCAATGATGTCGCACTTCATGATGCCGCCGAAGATGTTGATCAGGATGCCCTTGACCGCCGGATCCCTGGTGATGATCTTGAACGCCGCCGTCACTTTTTCCTTGGACGCACCGCCGCCGACATCGAGGAAGTTGGCGGGTTCGGCGCCATAGAGCTTGATGATGTCCATCGTCGCCATGGCAAGGCCGGCGCCGTTGACCATGCAGCCGATATTGCCGTCGAGCGCGACATAGGCGAGGTCGTATTTCGACGCCTCGATTTCCTTCTCGTCCTCTTCGGTGGTGTCGCGCAGTTCGAGCACGTCGGGGTGACGGAACAGCGCGTTGTTGTCGAACGACACTTTTGCGTCGAGCACGC
Organism: Mesorhizobium sp. M7A.F.Ca.US.005.03.1.1; assembly: GCF_003997975.1. Lineage (NCBI taxonomy): Bacteria > Pseudomonadati > Pseudomonadota > Alphaproteobacteria > Hyphomicrobiales > Phyllobacteriaceae > Mesorhizobium > Mesorhizobium sp. M7A.F.Ca.US.005.03.1.1. The sequence continues at coordinate 35,623 of NZ_RZRO01000016.1, read as the reverse complement.
GCAGCCGGCCGTTCTTCATGACGATCAGCGGATTGACCTCGAGCAGGCTCATGTCCTTCTCGACGAAGGCCTTGTAGAGGATCGGGAACAGCGTATCGCCGTCCTTGGCCGCATCGCCGTCGAGCTTGAGCGCGCCGTTGAGCGCCTTCAGGTCGGCTGAAGTGACACCTTTTTCCGGGTCGATGGCGACGGTGATGATCTTTTCCGGCGTGTCATGCGCGACCGCCTCGATGTCCATGCCGCCCTCGGTCGAGACGACGAAGGCAATGCGGCCGACCGAACGGTCGACCAGGATCGACAGATAGAGCTCGCGTTCGATGTCGGCGCCGTCTTCGATATAGAGGCGGTTGACCTGCTTGCCGGCCGGGCCGGTCTGCTTGGTCACCAGAGTGTTGCCCAGCATCTCGTTGGCGTTGGCGACGACATCGGCCACCGATTTCGCCAGCCGCACGCCGCCCTTGGCGTCCGGGCCGAGCTCGGTGAATTTGCCCTTGCCGCGGCCGCCGGCATGGATCTGGCTCTTCACCACATAGAGCGGGCCCGGCAGCGCCTTGGCGGCGGCTTCCGCTTCGCTCGCCTTGAACACCGGCACGCCTTCGGCCACCGGCGCGCCGAACGACTTCAGCAGTGCCTTGCCCTGATACTCATGGATGTTCATCTGGATGGTCTCCGGATCGACTGGGGGTTCACTTACTGGAGATTCATTTGGAGGCGAGTTGCGGCGCGATCTTGACGCAGGCCTCGGTCAGGCCCTGCACCGTCGCCACGGAGGAGTCGAACATCTTCTGCTCGCTCTTGTTGAGCTCGATCTCGATGATGCGCTCGACGCCGCCGGCGCCGATGACCACGGGAACGCCGACATAGGTATTCTTGACGCCATACTGGCCGGAGAGATACGCCGCGCAGGGCAGCACGCGCTTCTTGTCCTTGAGATAGGCTTCGGCCATCGAGATCGCCGAAGCGGCCGGCGCGTAATAGGCCGAGCCGGTCTTGAGCAGGCCGACGATCTCGGCGCCGCCGTCGCGGGTGCGCTGCACGATCTGGTCGAGCTTCTCCTTCGAGGTCCAGCCCATCTTGATGAGGTCGGGCAGCGGAATGCCCGATACCGTCGAGTAGCGGATCATCGGCACCATGGAATCGCCGTGGCCGCCGAGCACGAAGGCGGTGACGTCCTCGACCGAGACCTTGAATTCCTCGGCCAGGAAATAGCGGAAGCGCGCGCTGTCGAGCACGCCGGCCATGCCGACGACGTGGCTGTTGGGCAGGCCTGAGAATTTCTGCAGCGCCCAGACCATGGCGTCGAGCGGGTTTGTAATGCAGATGACGAAAGCCTTCGGCGCATACTTCTTCAGCCCGGCGCCGACCTGCTCCATGACCTTGAGGTTGATGCCCAAAAGGTCGTCGCGGCTCATGCCGGGCTTGCGCGGCACGCCGGCGGTGACGATGCAGACGTCGGCGCCTTCGATGCCGGCATAGTCGTTGATGCCGGTGAGCCTGGAGTCGAAGCCATCGACCGGCGACGACTGCGCGATATCGAGCCCCTTGCCCTGCGGGATACCTTCGGCAATATCGAACAGCACCACGTCGCCGAGGTCCTTGAGGCCGATCATGTGAGCGAGCGTGCCGCCGATCATGCCAGAGCCGATAAGCGCTATCTTGTTGCGTGCCATGTGAGGATGTTTTCCCTTTGTCGGTGACGACGTCTCAAATCTCTGGTGACTTGATGGTGGCGTCGAAGAAGAGGCCGGAATGCTGCGGGGAACCGCGAATTTTCGCCGCACCCAATAGCCCCGGCACGGAAAAAATTCAAACGATTATTTTGGCGTCAGTGTTTTCAATCGGTTAGATCATTTGGGATTTACGTAAACGTCAGAGTTTGTAAGCCGACTTGGGAGGAAATAACCGACGAAGATGGAAATCGTAAGGCTGGATGCGGGTAATGACGCCCTTGTGATGCGGGTGGCCGAGGAGGTTCGGGTTGTAGACGTTGGCATGACAGAGGGGGGCAAAGGATCGCTACCGACGCATTCCCTGGAAATTCAGGCCTGCGCCTGCTGTGCCTCTGGCGCCGGCTTCCCTTTCTGCCGCTCCGCCCAATCCTCCAGCCAGTCGCGACTTTGCATCTCGATCAGCCGCGATGCGGTGCGCTCGAACTCGAAGACCTCCACGCCGCGCTTGGCGGCATAAAGCGCTTGCGGCGGCGCTTCGGCGCTCACCACCAGCCGCACATGATGGTCGTAGAGCGTGTCGATCAGAAGGATGAAGCGTTTGGCCTCGTTGCGCTTGCCTTCGCCGAGCACCGGGACGTGGTCGATGAAAATGGTTGAGAAGCGCCCGGCGATCGCCAGGAAATCGCGCGCGCCAAGCGGCTTTTCGCAGAGATCGGCGAAGGAGAACCGCGCCGCATCGCCTGCCGCACGCGGCACGATCACCTGCCGCCCTTTGAGGGCAATCGATGTCTCGGCGGTCGGCGCGTTGCGCGTCATGGCTTGCCAGGCCTCGTCGAGTAGCTGGTCCGCCGCCGCATCGGCCGGCGTGACATAGACCGGTGTCCGGGCGAGCTTTTCCAGCCGGTAGTCCTTGTCGGCATCGAGCGCCAGCACCTGTGTGTGCCGCTCCAGTATGCCGATGAAGGGCAGGAAAAGCTGACGGTTCAGCCCGTCGCTGTAGAGGTTTTCCGGCGCCACATTCGAGGTGGCGACCAGCACCACACCGCTGGCAAACAGCGCCGAAAACAACCTGGACAGGATCATCGCGTCGGCGATGTCGGTGACCGAGAACTCGTCGAAGCACAGCACCCAGGCTTGCTCGGCAAGGGCCTTGGCCACCGGCGGGATCGGGTCGTCCTGCTTGACATCGCCGTTCTTGCGCGCCTGCCGGTGCTTCTGGATACGGTCCTGCACGTCCGCCATGAAGTCGTTGAAGTGGACGCGGCGCTTGCGCCGCACCGGCAGCAACTCGAAGAACATATCCATCAGCATGGTCTTGCCGCGACCGACGCCGCCATGGATGTAAAGGCCTTTGACGGCCTCATGCGTCTCGCGCTTGCGGGCGAACAGCCAGCCCAGCGCGCTCGACTTATGCGCCAGCCGCTTGGCCGAGATCTCATCGGTCAGCCGGTCGAGCGCCGCAACGATCCGTTCCTGCGCCGGATCGCGGTCGATCGTACCGGTTTCCACCAGATGCTCGTAGCGCTGCCTGACGGTCGCATGGGTCTGGAGGCCGTCACGCAGATGCATCGGTCACGTCATTTGTTTATGCATGTCGCTGTCCCGAAATCGGGGTCACTTCTGCGCGACACGCATTCGGAGGACTAAAGCGGTCGTGTCTGAACGGATTCAGACGACCCGCTTTAGATCTTTGTTTTCCCAAAACCGCGGCCACTTTTGGGCGACATGCATTAGCCTACCTTGTAAGCGAAATCGGCTGGCCGTTGGAAGTCTGGCCGTCGAATTTCGAGCCGCCCGAGGAATAGAGCCGCGCCAGCGCACCGCCACTCTCGTCATAGAGCGTCAGCTGCTTGCCGGCGACGTTCCACGACTTGACGCCGTCCATCGGCGCCGGGCAATGCAGCGGCCCAGCGCGGAAGCCGGCGCCGAATTTGGTCTGCGGTGTCGCCACCTTGCAGCTCTGGCCCGCAACGCTGGCGTTCCAGACACCGGCGACGCTGGCGGCAGTCACGTCCGAAGCGCCGGCCGGCGCCGAACCATCCGAAGGCAGCGCGGCGACCTGCGTGTTCGCAGGAGCGGTCGGGAATTGAGACGGGTCGGTGGTGCCGGGCGATGCCGGCGGCGGCAGTTGGTTCGCCGTCACCTTGCCGGCGGGCGCGGCCTCCAGCGGTGCCGGCTGCTGGTCATCCATCGAGGAGAAACGCGAGGTCGAACAGCCGCTCGCAACGAGCGCCGCCAGCGATACGGCCACCAGACCGGTTTTCGAAAAAGTCATTCCAACCTCCGTCGGATCCGGCTGGGGGGAAGCCGTCCGCACAATCTCACCCCCACCAAGATGGAGAAGGTGGCGAAATTTCAACCCGATATGGTTAAAATACAGTTTGCAGCAAGAATTGTTGCAAATTTATCGCAATCGCGGCGGCTGACCGCTTGTCGCGCGTCGCCTGGGGATCCGGTCAAAGCAGTGCAGCGCCGACATTCGACGGTTGGACGCTTGCGCGAGCCGCCTTAGCGCCTATGTCTGGAAAACGAAACACCTGCCGGAGCCGCAAAATTGGCCGCGAGAAAGACAGCCGCCAATCGCTATTATAGCGGCCCGCCCAGCGACCATTTCGACGGCGCATTGTTCTTCAATCCCGACGGCCAGCCACCCGGCCGTTTCGCCGACCTGCTGAAATGGCAGTTGAATGGCCAGCGCTCGAAATGGCCGGCGAGCGATGCAAGCCCCTTTCCGCAGGCGAAACCGACGGCTCGGGTCGAGGGCGCCGCGCTGAAAGTGACCATGGTTGGCCATTCCACCTTGCTGGTCCAGACGGCCGGTCTGAACATCCTTACCGATCCGGTGTGGTCGCTGCGCGCCTCGCCGCTTTCCTTCGCCGGACCAAAACGCATCAATGCGCCAGGCATCGCCTTTGCCGACCTGCCGCCGATCGACCTCGTGCTGGTCAGCCACAACCACTACGACCATCTCGACCTCGCCACGTTGAGGCGGCTGAAGGCCGGCCACGACCCGCTGGTGCTCACTCCGCTCGGCAACGACGCCATCATCGAAGCCGCCGTGCCCGGCATGCGGCTGTCGGCGCATGACTGGGGCGACAGGGTCGAGATCGGCGACGGCGCCGCCATTCATGTCGAGCCGGTGCATCACTGGTCGGCGCGTGGCGCCCGCGACCGGCGCATGGCGCTCTGGGCCGGCTTTGTCGTCGAAACGCCTGACGGCAAGCTCTATTTCGCCGGCGACACCGGCTTCCACGATGGCATCAACTACCGGCGGATGGCCGAGAAACATGGCGGTTTCCGCTTCGCCATCCTGCCGATCGGCGCTTATGAGCCGCGCTGGTTCATGGCGCCGCAGCACCAGAACCCCTGGGAAGCGGTGCAAGGCATGACGCTGTGCAACGCCGCCCATGCCGCCGGCTGTCACTGGGGCACCTTCCAGCTCACCGACGAGCCGATCGACGAGCCGGCGCGCAAATTGACCGAGGCGCTTGACGATCGAGGCATCCCACGCGAGCGCTTTCGCGCCTTGCGGCCGGGCGAGGTCTGGGATGTGCCGGAGCACATAGCGCCCTGATCCGCATCGGTTCGACGGAACCCCAGCGCTGCAACCGCGTTTTCATGTGGTTGAAATATTTGCCGGTTTGCGAGGCATTGTCATGCTCAAATGGATTATCATTCTCCTGATCGTCGCCGCGGCGGCGAGCTTGCTCGGCATGCCGGCACTGGCAGGTGCCGCGGCCACCGGTGCGCGTATCCTTATCGGCATCGTTCTGATCATCTTCCTGCTGGTGGTGCTGGGCATTTTCGCCGTCACGTAAGTCCGGCGCTTTCGCCGAGACCAAGCGGCTGCGCACTGGTAATTCCTGCCCGTTTCCGCCATATAGCGCCAAACGGACACGGAATTTTTCGGAGCAATGGCCAGCACTGCCCCTTTCGCCAAGATGAACGGCATCGGCAACGAGATCATCGTTGCCGATATGCGTGGCCGTGCCGATCGGGTGACGGCGGCGGCGGCGGTTGCGCTGAACGCCGATGCCGCGACCAGCTTCGACCAGATCATGGCGATCCATGACGCCAGGACGTCTGGCACCGCCTTTTTCATCGACATCCTGAATTCCGATGGAACCGGTGCGCAGGCCTGCGGCAATGGCATGCGCTGCGTCGTCCAGGCGCTCGCCGCCGAGACCGGCCAGAAGATCTTCACCTTCGAGACCGTGGCGGGCATCCTCAATGCGCGCGAACACGCCGACGGTTCGATCTCGGTCGACATGGGCACGCCGCGCTTCGGCTGGCAGGATATCCCGCTGGCCGAGGAATTCCGCGACACCCGCATGATCGAGCTGCAGATCGGCCCGATCGACGCTCCCGTGCTGCATTCACCCTCGGTCGTTTCGATGGGCAACCCGCACGCGATCTTCTGGGTCGACAACGACGTCTGGTCCTACGAGCTCGACCGCTTCGGTCCGCTGCTCGAGAACCACCCGATGTTCCCCGAGCGCGCCAACATAACCATCGCTCAGGTTACTTCGCCCGAAACCATGATCATCCGCACCTGGGAACGCGGCGCCGGCCTGACCAAGGCCTGCGGTTCGGCCTCCTGCGCGGCCGTGGTGGCCGCGGCCCGCACCAACCGGACCGGCCGCAGCGTCAGTCTGTTGACGCCAGGCGGCGGCACGCTGCATGTCGAATGGCGCGACGATGACCACGTGGTCCTGACCGGCGCCGCCGAATGGGAATTTTCCGGCAACTTCGACCCGTCGATCGGGACATGGGCCCGCGACACTGAAAGCGCGGCCTGATGTCCGCTCTGCCCAAGAGCCCGGCGTCCCCGGGGATCGATGTCGTCACCTTCGGCTGCCGGCTCAACACCTATGAATCGCAGGTGATGCGGCGCGAGGCTGAAAGTGCGGGCCTCGGCGCGTTGGAAGGTGGCGCCGTGATCTTCAACACCTGCGCCGTGACAGGCGAAGCAGTGCGCCAGGCCAAGCAGGCGATCCGCAAGGCGCGCCGCGACAACCCGCGAGCCCGCATCATCGTCACCGGCTGCGCCGCGCAGACCGAGCCTGAAAAATTCGCCGCCATGGACGAGGTCGATCTCGTGCTTGGCAATGAAGAGAAGCTGAACGCGAATTCCTACCGCGCGCTGCCGGATTTCGGCGTCAACGACACCGAGAAGGCGCGCGTCAACGATATCTTTTCCGTGCGCGAGACCGCAGGCCACATGGTCGACGCCATCGAGGGCCGCGCACGCGCCTTCGTCCAGGTGCAGAACGGCTGCGACCACCGCTGCACCTTCTGCATCATTCCCTACGGCCGCGGCAATTCGCGCTCGGTGCCGATGGGCGCCGTGGTCGAGCAGGTCAAGCGGCTCGCCGGCAACGGCTATGCCGAGATCGTTCTGACCGGCGTCGACATGACTTCATTCGGCGCCGACCTGCCGGGCGCGCCGAAGCTCGGCAAACTGGTGAAGACCATCCTGAAACAGGTGCCCGATGTTAAGCGCCTGCGGCTGTCGTCGATCGATTCGATCGAGGCCGACGACGATTTGCTCGACGCCATCGCCACCGAGCCCCGGTTGATGCCGCATCTGCATCTGTCGCTGCAGTCGGGCGACGACATGATCCTGAAGCGCATGAAGCGAAGGCATCTGCGCGATCAGTCGATCCGCTTCTGCGAGGATGTGCGCAAACTGCGCCCCGGTATCGTCTTTGGCGCCGACATCATCGCCGGCTTCCCGACCGAGACCGACGAAATGTTCGAGAACTCGGAGAAAATTGTCGAGGAGTGTGGCCTGACCCATCTCCACGTCTTCCCCTTCAGCCCACGCGAAGGCACGCCTGCCGCGCGCATGCCGCAGCTCCGCCGCGAGGTGGTCAAGCAGCGCGCCGCCCGGCTGCGCGCCGCCGGTGAAGTTGCCTATGTCAGGCATCTGTCGTTGCTCACCGGTACGCGTCAGTCGATCCTGATCGAGCGAGACGGCCTTGGCCGCACCGAGGGTTTTACGCTTGCCGCACTCGGCACGGGCGCACCGGGTGAGATCGTCGAGGCCGATATATCGGGCCACGATGGTACCAGGCTGATCGCGGCGCCGCTTGCCGCCCGCGCCGCCTGAGAAACGCAAAGCATGGCTGGTTTTTTCAAGAAGATATTTTCGTTCGGCAAGAAAGAGGTGGTCGAGGAACGGATCGACGAGACCGCCCCGCTACCGCCGATCAAATGGGAAGCACTCGATGCGCTGAAGCCGGCGGCCGAACAGGTCGTCCCGGAGTTCTTGAAGCGCGATGAGCCGCGGCCCGAGGCAGAAACGACGCCGACGGTCGAGCCGGAGGTAATTCCTGCGCCGGAACCGGCGCCTGTCGAGGAACCGGTGCCCGCGCCGGAGCCGACCATCCCGCCAGCACCGGAGCCGACTGTTCCCTCCGAGCCGGAACCTCTGCCGGAGCCCGCGCCGAAAGAAGAACCGGCGCCCGCGCCAGAGACTCCAGAGCCGCCGGCGCCCGAGGAAGTTCCGCTCACCCCTGCGACTCCCGAACCCACGCCCGAACGGCAGCCGCAAGAAGTCCCAGCGCCGGCGCCGGCCGAACCGGAGATCGTCCCGTCACGCCCGGAAAAGCGGCCGGAGCCGGCACCAGTCGAAGTGCCGACGCCGGCCGAGGTTCCGGCAGAAACACCAGCGCCGATCGAGGTGCCCACACCGGCGCCGTCCCCTCTTCAGCCGTCTTCAGAGGCCGGCGCCGCTCCTCATCCGCCTGCCGGCACCTTCTCCCCGTATAGCGACGGGGAGAAGGAAGAAGTTTCAGCGCCGACGCCCGAAGCACCCGCCGCCGAAATCGCACCTCCCATTCGCCAGCCTGCGCCGATCGAATCGCAGCCGGTCATTGCGGAAATTGCGCCCGAGCCGCAGCCTCTTCCACCACCCGCGCCGGAGCCGAAAGCCGCCCCCGGCAAGGTGACCGTCACCAAGAAGGTCGAGCAGAAGGCCGAGCCGCAAAAAGCGCCGGAGCCGGCACCGAGGCGCTCTTGGTTCCAGCGCATGAAGGACGGGCTTGCCCGCTCGTCCAAGGAACTGACCGGCAACATTGCCGGCGTCTTCACCAAGCGCAAGCTGGACGAAGAGACTTTGCAGGACCTGGAGGATGTGCTGATCCGCGCCGATCTCGGCATGGAGACCGCCTTGCGCGTTACCGACGCGCTGGCCGCCAGCCGCTACGGCAAGGACGTTTCCGACACCGAGGTCCGCGCCATCATGGCGGCCGAGGTGGAAAAAGTGCTGACCCATGTCGCCATGCCGCTGGAGCTCGACCTCTCGCACAAGCCGCATGTCATCCTGGTGGTTGGCGTCAACGGCACCGGCAAGACCACCACCATCGGCAAGCTCGCCGCCAAGCTGACCGATGGCGGCCTGTCGGTCATGCTCGCCGCCGGCGACACGTTCCGCGCGGCAGCCATCGAGCAGCTGAAGATCTGGGGCGAGCGGACGAAATCGCCGGTCATCGCCTCCAAGCTCGGCGCCGATGCCGCCGGCCTTGCCTATGATGCATTCGAGCGGGCGAAAGAGGCCGGCTCCGACGTGCTGATCATCGACACCGCCGGCCGTCTGCAGAACAAGACCGAACTGATGGCCGAGCTCGAAAAGATCGTCCGCGTGCTCGGCAAGCTCGATCCGGAAGCGCCGCACACCGTGCTGCAGACGGTCGACGCCACCACCGGCCAGAACGCGCTCAACCAGGTCGAGATCTTCCGCAATGTCGCCGGCGTCAACGGCCTGGTGATGACCAAGCTGGACGGCACGGCGCGCGGCGGTATTCTGGTGGCGATCGCGGCAAAGCACAAATTGCCGGTCTATTTCATCGGCGTCGGCGAACAGGTCGACGACCTCGAACCTTTCTCAGCAAGCGAATTCGCCAGGGCGATCGCTGGAGTAGCTTAACAAGCATGTCCCAAAAAGGTGCAGACTTTTTGGATCAGATCATGCGCAAGAAAGAGATTCCATGAACCCACCCATTCTCGAACGCGATCCGTCGGACCCGCAGAAGCAGAAGAAGGAAGGCGTCAATCCGCTGCTCAAGCTGGTGCTGGAGCTGGGTCCGTTGATGGTGTTCTTCTTCGCCAATGCGCGCAGCGGATGGCTGGTGCAGAAATTCCCTGTTCTGGCCGAGTTCGGCGGGCCGATCTTCGTCGCCACCGGCCTGTTCATGGCCGCCACGGCAATCGCGCTGATCGCCTCGTGGCTGCTCACCCGCACCTTGCCGATCATGCCGATGGTGTCGGGCGTCGTCGTCTTCATTTTCGGCGCGCTGACGCTCTATCTGCAGGACGACATCTTCATCAAGATGAAGCCGACCATCGTCAACACGCTGTTCGGCGGGGTGCTGCTCGGCGGCCTGTATTTCGGCAAGTCGCTGCTTGGCTATGTCTTCGATTCAGCCTTCAGCCTCGACGCTGAAGGCTGGCGCAAGCTGACCTTCCGCTGGGGCCTGTTCTTCCTGTTCCTGGCCATCGTCAATGAGGTGGTGTGGCGCAATTTTTCCACCGACGCCTGGGTTACTTTCAAGGTCTGGGGCATCATGCCGATCACGCTTCTGTTCACCTTCAGCCAGATGCCGCTGATCCTGCGCCATTCGCTGGACGACAAGACCGGCAAAGAAGAGAAGGCCGGGAAATAGAGCCTGCAAATAAGGGGAAAGGGCCATGGAATTCGTCACCACGCGCGACCAGTTGAGGACGATCTACAAGACGCCACGACCGACCGACGGTTCTATCCGAAAGGAGCTGAAAAAACTTGACGGCCATTGCCGCTCCTTCATCGGCAAGAGCCCATTCGTGCTGATTGGCTCGTCCGACGGTGCCGGCAATGCCGACGTGACGCCGAAGGGCGACAAACCGGGCTTTGCCACCGTTCTGGACGACACCACCATCGCCATTCCCGACCGGCCCGGCAACAACCGGCTCGACACGCTGGAAAACATCCTCGTCAATCCCCCGGTCGGGCTGCTCTTCCTCATCCCCGGCATGAACGAGACGCTGCGCGTCAACGGCGATGCCCGCATCACCGTCGACGCAAATTTGCGCGAACGGCTCGCCGTCGACGGCAGGGAGCCGCAAAGCGTTGTCGTGGTCAGCGTCAAGGCGGCCTACATGCACTGCGCAAAAGCCTTCATGCGCTCGGATTTGTGGAAGCCGGAAACCTGGTACGACCGCGCGACGCTGCCGACGCTCGGCCAGATCATGCGCGATCAGCTGGCGGTTGCCGATTCCGCCGAGGCGACCGACCGCTGGCTCGACGAGGAATACAAGAAGACGATGTGGTAGTTTTTGCGGACGCGATTCGCGTCTGGACCGATTCCATACCTTGCTGAACATCCTTGCCATTTCCGGCAGCCTGCGCGCGGCCTCCACAAATTCGGCGCTGATCGCCGCACTGGCGCGCGAAGCGCCGTCCGGCTGCCGCGTCACCGTCCATGACGGGCTTGGCCGTTTGCCGATCTTCAATCCCGACGATGAAGGCGAGCGGACGCCGCTCGAAGCCTCCAAGCTGATCCATGCCGTCAGTCGAGCCGACGGCCTGATCGTCTCCTGTCCGGAATATGCCCATGGCGTGCCGGGCGGGCTGAAGAACGCGCTCGACTGGCTGGTCTCGCGCGATGCCGCCGTCGCCAAGCCCGCCATGCTGGTACACGCCTCGCCGCGCTCGCTGTTCGCCCGCGCCGCATTGGCCGAGATCATGCGCACCATGTCGTTCGCGCTTTACGACGATGTGCTGGAGATCGCCCTGCTCGGCAGGAAGCCGCCGGAGGTGGCGGGCATCCTGGCGGCGCCGGCGAACCGGCAGGCGATGCATGATGCACTGAATGCCTTCGCGGAGTTTATCCGCTCGCGTTGAGCGGCGGCCTCTCTTCCTTCTCCCCTTGTGGGTCTGAAGGACGGGGCGAGACCCGTTGCTCGCCCCAGGGTGGTGGCCTCGCGAAGCGAGGTCGGATGAGGGATGTTCCAGCTTGGCACCGACGGCAATCCGTCACCCACCCCTCAACCGTCTCGGCGCTGCGCGCCGATCCACCTCCCACAACAAGGGGGAGAAGGAAAGATCGCGCACTACCCCTTTCGCAGCGTCTCCACATCGGTCTTCCCCACGTACCAATCGCGGGCGTTGACCTCTTCAAAAACCACCCAGACATCGTCGTTGCTCAGCCCGGTGGCGTCCATGATGGCCGCGGTGACCTTCTTGGCGATATCCGCCTTTTTGCCCGCCGGATCGGCGGCGATCACTTCCTTGACGATGCGGATGTTGACGAATGGCATTTCTTGTCCTCCCGGGGATGTTCGTGCTCACGACCCGCTTCGATGAAACCGTCGAACGGTCGCCAGTGTTCAACTCTCAGTATGTCTTGGCGCCGTTGACCATCAGCCGCACCATGTAGAGCGACGTGGTGCCGGCGATGTAGAGGCAATTCAGCTTGTTGCCGCCGAACACGCAATTGGCGGTGACTTCCGGCACCTTGACCTTGCCGATCAGCGTGCCGTCCGGATCGTAGCAATGGATGCCATCGGCGGCACTGGTCCAGATGCGGCCGTCCTCGTCGAGCCTGAAGCCGTCGAACAGGCCGGCGGTGCAGTCGGCGAAGACTTTTTCGCCGGAGACTTTCTTGCCGCCCTTGCCGACATTGAACACCCGCATATGCGCCGGATTCTGCGCGCCATGCGTGCGGCCGGTATCGACGACATAAAGCTTGCTCTCGTCCAGCGAGAAGGCGAGGCCGTTAGGCCTGACCATGTCGGTGATGACGGCTTCGACCTCGCCGGTGCCGGGATCGACCCGGTAGACGTGGCAGGCGCCGATTTCGCTCTCAGCCCTGTCGCCCTCATAATCCGTATCGATGCCGTAGCTTGGATCGGTGAACCAGATGGAACCGTCGGATTTCACCACCGCGTCGTTGGGCGAATTCAGCCGCTTGCCTTTCCATTTGGCCGCGATCGTGGTGACCGAGCCGTCGAACTCGGTGCGGCTGACGCGGCGGCCCGAATGCTCGCAGGTGATCAGCCGGCCCTGCCGGTCGACGGTGTTGCCGTTCGAGTTGCCGGACGGCTGCCGGAAGACGCTGACATTGCCGTCGGTCTCGTCATAACGCAGCATGCGATTGTTGGGGATGTCGGACCAGACGACATAGCGGCCGGCGGCGAACCAGGCCGGCCCCTCCGCCCACTGGCATCCGGTGAATAGCTTCTCGACCTGCGCGTTGCCGTTGAACAGGCGCGCGAAGCGCGGATCGAGAATTTCATAATAGTCTGCGGCCGCCATGCTTTCCTCCCGGCATCAATGAGAGGGATCAAGCCAGCCGGAGGGACAGAAGGCAATGTGGGTACGCACAGTGTCCCACAAAAGATCGCTTGCCGGCTCTGCGCATGACGTTAGCGCCGCATTAACCGGCTATGCGTCCAGCGCAATGGTGCATTGCAACATCTTCTTTTTGCAATGCACCATTACTATGTCATGCTTCGTATCGATCAAGGGAGGAAGAAACCGCCGCCGAAATGCGGCGCCAAAAAGGAACCTTGCTATGATCCTCGACAGTCTCATGACCCGCGCTCGCAACAGCATTGCCAAGCGCAAGCACTACAACCGCCTTGTCGCCGAAATCGACAGCTTTTCCAGCCGCGATCTGGCCGACATGCGCGCCGACCGCTCGGAAATGCTCTACCAGATCCACAAGCAGATCTACGGCTGATCTCAAGCCCGATAAGACGCGCCGCCAAGGTGCGTTGAGATTCAGGTCAGGCCGAGTCGAAAACGGTGGTTTCCGAGAACCGGAGCGGAGCGTACTTTTGGTACGCGAGCACCGGACGCGCAGGAAGCCGCTGTTTGCAGGCCGGCATCACCTGAATATCAACGCGCCGCCAGTGCCTTGTCGATCTGCGGCAACAGCAACGCCTGCACCGTCTCGGGCGTCAGCGGGCCGACATGTTTGTAGGCGATCTTGCCGTCCTTGCCGATGACGAAAGTTTCCGGCACGCCGTAGACGCCCCAGTCGATCGCCGCGCGGCCCGCTTCGTCGACCCCTATCGCCTGGAACGGATTGCCGAGATCGCCGAGGAACCGGCGTGCGTTTTCGGGCCGGTCCTTGTAGTTCAGCGCTGCCATGGTGAAACGCTTATCCTGCGACAACGCCAGAAGCACCGGGTGCTCTTCGCGGCATGGCGCGCACCACGACGCGAAGACGTTGACCAATGTGACCTTGCCGGCGAAGGTTTTCGAATCGAGCCCCGGCAGGTTTGAGCCCTCCAGCGCCGGCAGGCTGGTTTGCGGCGCAGGCAGGCCGATCAGGGCCGACGGCACTTCCGAAGCATCGCGCCCCGACAGCAGCTGCGACAGGAACAGTCCGGCCAGGCCGAGGAAGATCAGCAGCGGCAGAAGCACGAACAGGCGACGACTGGGCGGCGGCGTTTCCGTTTCGGTGCTCATGGCTTGGCGACCTTGTCGGAGCGACGCCTCACGCCGGACGCCTCCAGTTCGGCAAGCTCACGCTTGCGCGCCCGCTGGTCGAGCAGGATCCAGCCGATCAATCCGGCGAGCACCACGGCAGTGATGCCATAGGCGGCGGTCACGTAGAGTGCATGCGCACTCATGCGGCAGGCCCCGCTGAGGTGGGGCCTTCCAAGCCGATCATGTCGCCCAGTCTAGACATGCTTTTCCTTAGCCTCGCTCCGTCGGCTTCGCAATCCGCAGTCATACGCCGCGTCAATCCGTGCCATGGCGCAGCGCCAGCGCCGCCGAGACCGGACCCAGCACGCCAAGAAACAGGGTCAGCGCGGCAAGAATGAGGAAGGGCTGCAGAAACGGGTCGGGATTGGCGGTCGCCCCATAGCTTGCCGAAACGCCGAAGATCAGCACCGGGATGGTCAGTGGCAGCACCAGCACCGAGATCAGCAGCCCGCCACGCGGCAGCGCCACCGCCACCGCCGCACCGGCGGCGCCGATGAACGTGATGGCCGGCGTGCCGACCAGCAGCGTCAGCGCCGTGGCGCCGATGCCGAGCGGCTCCATGTTCATGAACAGGCCGAGCAAGGGAGCCGCAATGACCAGCGGCAGCACGCTGCCCGCCCAATGCGCCAGGCATTTCACCAGCACTGTCAGAGCCAGCATCTGGCGATCGTTGCCGAGCACCAGGAGATCGAGCGAACCGTCCTCGCGATCGGCCTGGAACAACCGGTCGAGCCCGAGCAGGCAGGACAACAGCGCACCGATCCACAGGATGGCCGGTCCGATGCGGGCCAGCAGCTTCAGGTCCGGCCCGACCCCGAACGGGATGGTGACGATGACGGCGAGGAAGAAGATGACCCCGGTCAGCGCTCCGCCGCCGGCACGGATGTTGAGGCGGATGTCGCGCAGGAAGAGCGCTAGCATGGTTTGAGATGCTTTCGCCCAGACACCATCAACCGGCTTCCCCCATCCTCAACTCCATCCCCTCGATCCCGAGCGGCAGATGCGTCGCCGCGACAATCATCCCGCCATCCGCGCAATGCCTCGCCATCAACCCCGCAAACCGCGCCTCCGCCGCCTTGTCCAGCCCCGCCGTCGGCTCGTCCAGCAGCCACAATGGCCGGTGGCTGACCAAAAGCCTGGCGATCGCCGCGCGGCGCCGCTGCCCGGTCGATAGATAGCCGAACGGCAGGTGGCCGATGCCGCCGAGCCCGACCGTTTCCAGCGCCTCTTCGACGCCGAGCTGTCCGTCGCCATTGAAGTCTCGCCAAAAGCGCAAATTCTCCGCCACGCTGAGCGCCGGCTTCATTGCGTTCTGGTGGCCGAGATAGTGACAGGCCGAGGCGACAGACGGAAACGCTTCGCCCCCGTCTTCAACCTTCATGACGCCCTCAATCCTCACGCTGCCTTCCGCCGCCGGCAGCAGCCCGGCGATGATCCGCAGCAAGGTCGACTTGCCCGATCCGTTCGGCCCGGTGACGATAAGCGCCTGACACTGCTCCAAGGCAAAGCCGATGCCGGAAAACACCGCGTCGCCGCCTCGCTCGCCGCCCAGATTTTCGGCGATCAGCCGCATTCCTCGCCTGCCCTGAAACCATGTGTCGCGGCCGCTGCCGCATCGCACAAAATTGCTTTCCAACTGTCTAGAACTATTCCAGAAAATTCTCTATATGCGGTGCATCCGTGCCAGCGGTCGGCACGGGAACAGAATTAGCGCCGAACCAGCGCACGCGCCGCCTTGAACGGCTCGGGTTGCTTGGGAACGGACAGCGGAAATGGCCGTACCCGCACCTTTGCGCGTGATTGCATGCCATCGGCGTCCGTTCCCTTTCAGGCTGAACAGACAAGGATCGCACGTGTCAAAATCTCTCGACAGTTTCAATTGCCGCCGCACGCTGACCGCAGGCGGCGCTGAATATGCCTATTTCGATCTCATCGAGGCCGAAAAGAACGGCCTTACCGGCATCTCGCAACTGCCCTATTCGATGAAGGTGCTGCTGGAAAACCTGCTGCGCAACGAAGACGGCCGCTCCGTCACCAAGGAATCGATCCAGGCGGTGGCCGGCTGGCTGACCGATAAGGGCACCGCCGGCGTCGAGATCGCCTATCGCCCGGCCCGCGTGCTGATGCAGGATTTCACCGGCGTTCCGGCCGTGGTCGACCTTGCCGCAATGCGCGACGCCATGGCTTCGCTCGGGGGCGATCCGCAGAAGATCAACCCGCTGGTGCCGGTCGACCTCGTCATCGACCATTCCGTCATCGTCGACGAATTCGGCACGCCGATGGCCTTCGCCCGCAATGTCGAGCTGGAATATGAGCGCAACGAAGAGCGCTACAAATTCCTGAAATGGGGCCAGCAGGCGTTCCGCAACTTCCGCGTCGTGCCGCCCGGCACCGGCATCTGCCATCAGGTCAACCTCGAATATCTCGGCCAGGTGGTGTGGACCAACACCGAGGACGGCGAAACCACAGCCTATCCCGACACCTGCGTCGGCACCGATTCGCACACCACCATGATCAACGGCCTGGGCGTGCTCGGCTGGGGCGTCGGCGGCATCGAGGCCGAGGCGGCCATGCTCGGCCAGCCGGTCTCCATGCTGCTGCCGGAAGTCATCGGCTTCCGTCTCACCGGCAAGCTGAAAGAGGGCGTCACCGCCACCGACCTCGTGCTCACCGTCACCCAGATGCTGCGCAAGAAGGGGGTCGTCGGCAAGTTCGTCGAGTTCTTCGGCCCGGGCCTCTCCAACATGACGCTGGCCGACCGCGCCACCATCGGCAACATGGCCCCCGAATATGGCGCCACCTGCGGTTTCTTCCCGGTCGACTCGGAAACCATCCGCTATCTCACAATGTCCGGCCGCAGCGAGGACCGCATCGCGCTGGTCGAGGCCTACGCCAAGGCCCAGGGCCTGTGGCGTGAAACCGGCTCGGCCGACCCTGTCTTCACTGATCTGCTCGAGCTCGAACTTGGTTCCGTCGTGCCGTCGATGGCCGGCCCCAAGCGGCCTGAAGGCCGCGTCGCCCTGGAAGGCATTCCGGAAGGCTTCGCCAAGGCGATGGAGACCGAATACAAGAAGGCGGCCGAAATCTCCAAGCGCTATGCCGTCGAAGGCACCGACCATGATCTCGGTCACGGCGATGTCGTCATTGCCGCCATCACCTCCTGCACCAACACCTCGAACCCGAGCGTGCTGATCGGCGCCGGTCTTTTGGCCCGCAATGCCAACCGGCTCGGTTTGAAGCAGAAGCCGTGGGTGAAGACCTCGCTGGCTCCCGGCAGCCAGGTGGTCGCCGAATATCTGGAGAAATCCGGCCTGCAGAAGGAGCTCGACCAGATCGGCTTCAACCTGGTCGGCTTCGGCTGCACCACCTGTATCGGCAATTCCGGCCCGCTGCCGGCGCCGATCTCCAAAACCATCAACGACAAGGGCCTGATCGCCGCCGCGGTCCTGTCCGGCAATCGCAACTTCGAAGGCCGTGTCTCGCCTGACGTGCAGGCCAACTATCTGGCCTCGCCGCCGCTGGTCGTCGCGCATGCGCTGGCCGGAACTGTCACCAAGGACCTCACGACAGAGCCGCTCGGCGAGGACAAGAACGGCGAGCCGGTCTACCTCAAGGACATCTGGCCGAGCTCGGCCGAAATCCAGGAGTTCATCGAGAAGAACGTCACCCGCGAGCTGTTCGCCCGCAAATATGCCGACGTCTTCAAGGGCGACGAGTACTGGCAGAACGTCAAGGCGCCGGAAGGCCAGACCTATGCCTGGGACGACAACTCGACCTATGTGCAGAACCCGCCCTATTTCGCCGGCATGACGTCAGGTTTCGGCAAGATCGGCGACATCAAGGGCGCCCGCGTGCTCGGCCTGTTCGGCGACAAGATCACCACCGACCACATTTCGCCGGCCGGATCGATCAAGGCAGCGTCGCCGGCCGGCAAATACCTCACCGACCACGGCGTCGGCGTCGCCGACTTCAACCAGTACGGCACGCGGCGCGGCAATCACGAGGTGATGATGCGCGGCACCTTCGCCAACATCCGCATCCGCAACCACATGCTGGGCGAGAACGGCCGCGAGGGCGGCTACACCATCCACTACCCGTCGAAGGAAGAGGAATCGATCTACGACGCGGCGATGGAGTACAAAAGGGAAGGCGTGCCGCTGGTCGTCTTCGCCGGCGTCGAATACGGCAACGGCTCGTCGCGCGACTGGGCGGCCAAGGGAACCAATCTGCTCGGTGTCCGCGCGGTCATCGCCCAGTCTTTCGAGCGCATCCATCGCTCGAACCTGGTCGGCATGGGCGTCATCCCCTTCGTCTTCGAGGAAGGCACCTCATGGGCATCGCTCAACCTCAAGGGAGACGAGCTGGTCGAGATCGACGGGCTGAGCACCATCAAGCCGCGCCAGACGATGATCGCCAAAATCACCTATGGCGACGGCACGGTCAAGAACGTGCCGATCATCTGCCGCATCGATACGCTGGATGAGCTCGACTACTTCAAGAACGGCGGCATCCTGCAATACGTGCTGCGCGATCTGGCAGCTTAGTAAGGGAATAAGGCAGTAAGGCAGTAAGGGAATAGGGAATAGGGAATAGGGAATAGAGCACCCTACTGCCCTACTGCCCTACTGCCCTACTGCCCTACTGCCCTACTGCCCTACCTTCGGCGCCCCAAACCGCGCCGCGGCGGCCAACAACACACCCAGCATCAGCCCGTTGAGGATGTGCCAGAGGAAGTGCGTGCCGAGCGGGAAACCGCCGCAGACCAGCGGGTCGATCATCCGGCAGACGACGGACACCACGAAGATCGCCGATCCGGCCAGATTGTACCAGCCGGCGCGATTGCCGCTGGCGGCTACCAGCGCGCCGAAGAAGGCGAGCGCCAGGAACGGCGGCAGATAGCCCGTCGTGCCGTTCGACGCCTGGCGCAGCCAGTCCGGCACGGCAACGGTTATCGCCCCGGCAATCACATAGAAGGCGATGAAGATGGCGATGGCTTTGCCCCATCGCATGCCGAGGAAGCGACGCAGATTGAACAGCGTGTAGGCCAGCGTGAAGCCGGCGATCGGCAGCACGTCGGCCCAGACCGTGCCCTTGGTGGCAAAAGTATGGAAGATCGTCGAGCCGATGCCGATCGCCACCACCCACCAGGCCAGAACCTCGGCGAAGGCGCCGGTGCCCAGCCTTCGCACCTCGCGCACGCCCCACAGGCCGGCGGCGATGAAGGCGAAGTTGGTCAGGGCGTTGACCGGTTCGGACCAGAATTCCGGGCCGGTCCGCTCGCAATAGAGGTCGACCGGCGCCAAAAACGTTTGCCACATCGCGATTGCCGCCCGAATCGGTTTCTATCCTGAAGCGCAGATCCTTCCTATTGCGCGGTTGCGGTCGGCTGCAACGGCAAAATTTCACCGCAACGTGACTTCCCGTTGACTTCCGGTTCTGCCACATATTTCAGCAATCAAGATAAAGCCGGCATCACCGGCGGGAATCGGAATGGCCATGGCCTCGCGAAAATCATTGTGGCTGGCAGCTCTTGCGCTGGCCTTCTCGGCGTCTGCCGGCGCCGGGCATGCCGGCGAATCCGATCGCGCCCAGACCGACCGGGTCCAGATCGAAAAGCCATTGGGCGTGGTCGAGCTGTTCACCAGCCAGGGCTGCAGTTCCTGCCCGCCGGCCGATACTCTGTTCTCCGAACTTGCCGCCAAGGAAGACATCGTCGCGCTCGCCTATCACGTCGACTACTGGGACTATCTCGGCTGGCAGGACACGCTCGGCCGCAAGGAGAACACCGAGCGGCAATACGACTATATGCGCGCCTTCGGCAGCCGCTCCGTCTATACGCCGCAGGCCGTCATCAATGGCCGCGTCCATGTCAACGGCGCCAACCGCGGCGAGGTCGATGGTGCGCTCGCCCGCATGGCCAAGAGCGGCGAAGGCATGCGCGTCGCCGTCAAGGTCAGCCGCACCAGCGATCGCGTGATGATCGACGCCGGCGATGCCGGCAACGGCCCCAGCGACGCCCATGTCGTCATCGTCTATTTCGACCCGCCGCAGACGGTCAAAGTCGGCGAGGGCGAAAATACCGGCCGCAAGATGACCTACTGGAACGCCGTCACCGGCATCCAGACCGCCGGCATGTGGCATGGCAAGGCACAGCGCTACGAACTGCCGATGAGCGAGATTGCCAAAAAGGGCGGCTGCGCCGTGCTGCTGCAGTCGGTCGGCAAGGACGGCATGCCCGGTCCCATTCTCGGCGCCGCATTCATCCACAAGCCTTGAGATAGAGCGCTCAAACCCCGGCCGCGGTAGCGCGAAGGTTCACCTATCACCAGCCAATAAAAAACCGACGTCAGCTTGCTTCTGACGCCGGTCATTTAGGTTTTGGGATCGTCGCTCCCGGTTCTTCCGAGGAAGAGCCGAGGTTGGTTCGATCCGACGCAGACCCGTGGGCGGGGGGCTTGGGGTTTACGAGCCGGTGCCGGACCGAACCGTCTCAGGCAACGCCGGTAAATTCGTCGGACATTGGGGCATGAGCGCGGATAAAAAAAGGCAGAAATGTGGCGGAACATCACCAATTCCAACACGGCGTTTCATAAAAGTGACTGGACGTGACGGAAACGGCGCGGCGCGGGGCTCGGTTCGCCGGGCCTTGCAATTCAGTCGCGAACACGCCAACTTTGGTTGGCAAAGATTCATTTTGAAGGATCGAGGCATGACCGATGACAGTGGCGGGACGGAGGATGGGGACGCATCCGCAATAATCCCGCTGCACGAGGCGCGACGCGAACGTCTCGATCAGCCGGTGCGGTTCGACCGACGCGAGCTGGACCAGATCCTCAGGCTCTACGGACGCATGGTCGCCGCCAATGAATGGCGCGACTACGCCATCGATCATCTCGCCGACCGCGCTGTCTTTTCCGTCTTCCGCCGCACCAGCGAAGTGCCGCTGTTCCAGATCGTCAAGGATCCGAAACTGGCCCGCAAGCAGGGCGCCTTTGCCGTCATCGCCGCCGGCGGCCGCATCTTGAAACGCGGCCAGGAACTCGGCCGCGTGCTCGGTGTGTTCGACAGCAAGTTGAAGCTGGTGGAAGCCTGAGCAGGGAATTAGAGCAGGGGAATTGAAGAAATGGAGAATTGATGAGTTGAGAAAAGGCCTCGGCGTCATCTGTTGCCGCCGCTTCTTTTTATTCTTCAGTTCTTCAATTCCGCAATTCTTCAGTTCCTTCTTCAGTCCGCTCTAAGGCGAAACTTCCGCTCCGGCAGCGAACTCGGATCGGGCGGCGTCGAGGCACCGCCATTCAGGGACAGCTGCATGAACACCGTGTCCAGCCAGCGGCCGTGCTTGTAGCCGGAACCTTCAAGGCGGCCCGAATGGCGAAAGCCGAGCTTTTCGTGCAGCCGCACCGAGGCGCTGTCGGGACGGCCATCGCCGATCACCGCGATGATCTGGCGAAAGCCCGCCGTCGTCACCGCCTCGATCAGGCTTTGCATCAGCTTGAGCCCGACGCCCTGGCCCTTGGCCTCGGGCGCGACATAGACCGAATCCTCGACAATGAAGCGATAGGCCGGGCGTGGCCGGAAGGCACCGGCATAGGCGTAGCCGAGAACCGCGCCGTCCTTCTCCGCCACAAGGTAGGGAAAGCCGCCGGCCATCAGGCTGTCGAATCGAACACCCATCTCCGCGCGGCTCGGCGGCTCCAACTCATAGCTCGCCGTGCCTTGGGCGACCGCGTCGGCGTAGATGCCGGTGATGCTGTCGAGGTCGGCCGCTGTCGCCGGTCGAATCGTAATAGTGCTCATAGTTTATGGGTGCCATTTCTCTGCTCGCGATAACAGCAAAGCCCGGCACAAAAGAAAAGGGCGGCCGTTGGGCCGCCCTTTTGGAACTCGATGGTCCAGCATGCTGAACTAGCGACGGTCGCCCATGAACTGCAGCAGGAACATGAACAGGTTGATGAAGTCGAGATAGAGCGTCAGCGCGCCCATGATCGCCTTGCGACCGGCGACGTCCGAACTGTCGCCCTCGAAATACATCTCCTTGATCTTCTGCGTGTCATAGGCGGTGAGGCCCGCGAAGACCAGCACGCCGATCGCCGACACGGCAAACGACAGCGCCGACGACTGCAGGAAGATGTTGATCACCGACGCGATGATGATGCCGAACACGCCCATGATCAGGAACGAGCCCATTGCCGTCAGGTCGCGCCTGGTGGTGTAGCCGAACAGCGACAGCGCACCGAAGGCGGCGGCCGTGGCGAAGAAGGTCTGTGAAATGCTGGCCGTGGTGTAGACCAGGAAGATCGAAGACAGCGACAGGCCGACGAGACCGGCATAGACCCAGAACGTCGTCTGCGCCGCCGAAACGCTCATCGACTGGACGCGGAACGACAGGAACAGAACGGCGGCCAGCGGCGCCAGCATCACCACCCAGCGCAGCGGCGAGCCGAAGATCGCGTAGCCGAAGGACGTCAGCATCTCGCCGCTCGGCAGCGTCGCGACAGCCGAAGCCGGATCGGTGGTGGTGGCCAGCATGATCGTGCCGACAGCGGCAAGACCGGTGATGAGGAGGCCAAGCCCCATCAGATTGTAAACCTTGATCATGTAGGCGCGCAGGCCCTGATCGATGTCGGCACCGACGCCGACGCCGGGCACGGCGCGCATCTGGTAGTTGCGAATGGGATCAGCCATTGTAGTCCTCTATTGCTTCTGCCCCGTCCGGTGTCAGGTCCTTCCGGACCCAGGCGCCGCTGGCAGGGCTCCAGCATGCCTGTGGCGAAATATGATGGTTATTCGCGTCAAGAACAAGACCGTAACCGGATGTAACGGTTCGTGAGAGGGCGAAGCGCCGATTCCTCGGCTTTTCGGACGGCTTTCTTACCAAGATTTAATCCAGGATGCCCGTTCCGGGCCTGTCGTCACAGGTTGCGCAGCACCGGTGCTGCCTTGTGGCCGAGCACCCGCCAAGTGCCGGCGAGACCAATGCCGACCGTGATCACCAGCGAAAACAGAATGGTTGCCACCGCCACCTCCGGCATGAAATGCGACGGCAAAGTCATGATGCGCGCGACGACGAACCAGGCGGCTGCGCTGCCCGCCGCCAGCGCGAAAATGGCGGTGGCCAGCCCGATCAGCATATATTCGAGCGAGAAGGCCGATATCAGCGTCGTGCGTGTCGCGCCCAGCGTCTTCAACACCACCGCATCATGGATGCGCGCCCGGTTGCCGGCTGCAAGCGCGCCGGCCAGCACCAGCACCGAAGCGATCAGCGCCACGCCAGCGGCCGCCCGGATCGCCGTGCCGAGCTGCCCGACCAGCCGGTTGACGACGTCGAGCGCGTCCTTGACCCGCACCGTCGTCACCGCCGGGAAGGCGCGGGTGACGGCGTTGAGGATGCGGGCGTCGTCGGCCGTCGATGCACTCTTTTCGGTCAGCGTCGCCATCCAGCCATGCGGGGCGCCCGCGAATGTGTTGGGCGAGAAGACCATGACGAAATTGATACCCATCGTCTCCCATTCGACTTGGCGGAAACTGGCGATCCTGGCCGTGACGTTGCGGCCCAGCACATTGACGGTGATGGTGTCGCCGAGCTTCAGCCCGATCTCCTTGCCTTCTTGCGCCGAAAACGAAACCAGCGGTTCGCCGCTGTAATTTTCGGGCCACCAACTGCCCTCGGTCAGCGTCGCGTTCTCCGGCTGCCTGGTGTCATAGGTCAGGCCGCGATCCCCCCTCAGCACCCAGGCGCCTTCCGCCGGCACCTTCACCTTGTCGACGTCGACACCGTTCAGCGCCATCACCCGGCCGCGCAGCATCGGCACCTTGGCCAGCACGCCCTGCGGCGCCTCCTTGCCGATCAGCGCCGAGAAGGACGCGACATCGGCGCTCTGGATGTCGACGAAGAAGAAGTTCGGCGCCCGTTCCGGCAGGCTGCCCGAGATCTGTCGCCTGAGATTGCCGTCGATCAGCGCCAGCGTCACCAATAGCGTCAGCCCGAGCCCAAGGGACAGCACCACCGATGGCGTCAGGGCGCCTGGCCGATGGATGTTGCCGATGGCGAGCCTGAGCGCCACGAAGCGCACGCGCGGGCTTTTCCTGGCCGTCCATTGCACCAGTGCGCCGACCACGCGCAGCACCAGGAAGGCGAAGACGGTAGCGCCGACAAAGATCGAGGCGATGCGCTGGTCGCCCGAGAACAGAATGGCCAGCGCCGCAAGCAGCAGCGCGATGCCTATGGCCGCCGCGACATAGGCGGGGCGCGGCAAGCCGCGGCCTTCCAGCCCCATTTCGCGAAACAGCGCGGTTGCCGGCACGTCGCGGGTGCGGCCGAGCGGCAGCAGCGCGAAAGCCAACGTCACCAGCAGGCCGAACAGCGCCGCCATGCCGAGCGCGCCGGGATAGAAGCCGCCTTCGGCCGGCACCGGAATGACGGATTGCAAGGCCGCGCTCGCCGCGAAGGGCATTAGTGCGCCGAGCACAAGGCCCAGCACGATACCCAATCCGGCTATGATCAGGATCTGCACGAGATAGACGGCAAAGACGAAGCCGCCCGAAGCGCCCAGGCTCTTGAAGGTGGCGATGACGCCGCGCTTGCCGTCGAGATAGGCGCGCACCGCATTGGCGACGCCGACGCCGCCGACCACCAGCGCCGTCAGCCCGACCAGGGTCAGGAACTGCGAGAAGCGTTCGATGTTGGACGACAGCGCGGGCGCCGCGTTGCTGCGCGTGCGGATCGACCAGCCGGCTTCCGGAAAATCCGTGGCGGCCTGATCCTGGATGGCCTTGAGCCTCGTCTCGTCGGCGTCCGCCGGCAGCCGGATTTTGTAGGCATTCTCGACCAGGCTGCCCGGCTGGATCAGTCCAGTGGCCGCCAACCCTTCGGTCGAGATCATCAGCCTCGGCGCGAAGCCGAAACCGTCGGACACGGCATCCGGTTCGGCGACCAGCTTGGCGCGCAGTTCGAAAGTAGCGGTGCCGAGCTTCAGCCGGTCGCCAGGCTTGACGTGCAACCGCTCGAACAGAAGATCGGGCGCTGCCGCACCGAAGACGCCGAACTCTTCGCCGAACAGTTCCTGTTTCGACAGCGCCGGCTCGGTCTCCAGCGTGCCATAGAGCGGATAGACATGGTCGACCGCCTTGGCCTCGACCAGCGCCTGGTCGGATCCGTCGGCGAGACGCGCCATCGAACGCATGCTGGCGGTCCGCGAAACCGTGCCGAGCCCGTCAAGGAAGCTGCGCTCCGCCTGACTGGCGTCACGCTGGTTGATCTGGAAGCGAAGATCGCCGCCAAGCAGCGTCTGGCCCTGATTGGCGACACCGGCGGTGATCGAACGCGCCACCGAGTTGACGCCGCCGATGGCCGCGACGCCGAGCGCGATGCAGGCGAGGAAGATCAGGAAACCGGACAGGCCGCCGCGCATCTCGCGCAGCGAGAAGCGGACAGCGAGCCTCAACGTCCGGGACAGCGGCATCAGGCCGTCACCTTGACCGGCGCCGGTGCCTCGATCCGGCCCGAGTGCATCGAAACCTGGCGCGAACAGCGTGCCGCGAGCGCCGGATCATGCGTCACCAGCACCAGCGTCATGCCGCGCTCGGCCGCCTTCGCAAACAGGAGGTCGGCGACCTGCCGCCCGGTCGCCTGGTCCAGATTGCCGGTCGGCTCGTCGGCGATCAGGATGCGCGGCGACGGCGCCAATGCGCGGGCGATCGCCACGCGCTGCTGCTCGCCGCCCGACAATTCGCCGGGATAGTGGGTGACGCGGTCGCTGAGGCCAACCGCCGCCAGCTCGCGCGCCGCCACCGCGAACGGATCGGAATGGCCGGCCAGTTCCAGCGGCACCGCGACATTTTCGAGCGCCGTCATGTTGGGAATGAGATGGAAGGACTGGAACACGATGCCAATGTTTCGGCCACGAAACGAAGCAATCTGGTCCTCGCTTTTGCCGTTGAGCAGCTCGCCGGCGATTCGGACCGTACCCGAATCGACCCTTTCCAGGCCTGCCAGGACCATCAGCAAGGTCGACTTGCCGGAACCCGAAGGTCCGACGATGCCGGTCGCCTCGCCGGTCGCCACGTCGAGGCTCACCCCCTTCAGCACATGGACCGATGAAGCGCCCTCGCCAAGGGTCAGGGACACGTCTTTCAGCGCGATGACGGCTTCTGTCAAAATGAAATCGTCCTATATCTGGGAATGAAGGCTCTGCTTGCCGGAAGCCGTCGACTGGAGAATTCCTAGCTCATATGGGGCCTGCCGCATGTCTTTCAAACGCAGTATTGCCGCAGGCTTCGTGGTTTTCCTCGCCATTTGCGGCGTCATGTCGTCGGCGCGTGCCGAGCCGTTCAAGATCGTCGGCTTCGGTGACAGCCTGATGGCGGGCTATGGCCTTGGACCCGACCAGGGCTTTACCGACAGGCTGCAGGCAGCGCTTGGCGCCAAAGGCCACGACGTGACCGTCGCCAATGCCGGCGTCTCCGGCGACACGACGAGCGGCGGCCTGGCGCGGCTTGACTGGTCGGTGCCGGACGGCACGCAGCTGGTCATCCTCGAACTCGGCGCCAACGACATGCTGCGCGGCGTCTCGCCCGACATCACCAAAAAGAACCTCGACGAGATGCTGAGCAAGCTGAAGCAGCGCAAGATTGCCGTGCTTCTGGCCGGCATGCGCGCCGCACCCAATCTCGGTCCCGACTACCAGAGCGCCTTCGACGCCATTTTCCCGGACCTGGCGAAGAAATACGACGTCGCGCTCTACCCGTTCTTTCTCGACGGCGTCGCCGGCCAGCCCGGCATGCAGCTCGAGGACGGCCTGCATCCGAGCGCACGAGGCGTCGACCAGATGGTCGAACGCATCCTGCCCGCGGTCGAGAAGGTGATCGCGGCGGTGCCGGGCGATTCCTAGCGGGTTGGAACTGTTTCCGCCCGGCGAGCTTTTAACAGGGACTGTGGCCAACAAACCTCTTGCTCCGTTTGACTATCGATGATTCGCTATGGGTGACAGTTCGATTCGAGGAAGGGAGGCTCTTCATGCCGCGTCTTTTCACCGCCCTCGAAATTCCGCGTGACGCTGCCCTTTCGCTGTCCCTGCTGCGGGGCGGCTTGCCGGGAGCTCGCTGGATCGACGTCGAAAACTACCATCTGACGCTGCGCTTCATCGGCGATGTTCCCGGCCATGTCGCCGACGAGATCGCCAACGCGCTCGACCGCGTCCACCGCCCTTCTTTCTCGCTGGCGCTGACCGGCGTCGGCGCTTTCGGCCAGAAGAAGCCGCATGCGGTGTGGGCGGGCGCTTCCGCCTCGCCCGATCTGGCCGCCCTTCAAGGTGAGGTCGACCGCATCTGCCAGCGGCTCGGCATCCCGGCCGACCCGCGCAAATTCATGCCGCATGTGACGCTGGCGCGCTTGCGCAATTCGACCCCGCTGGACGTTGCCCAATATCTGTCGGCGCGCGGCAATTTCTCGACGCTGCCGTTCCGCATCGGCCGTTTCGTTTTGATGTCGTCGCGCGATTCGGTCGGCGGCGGACCCTACATCGTCGAGGAAGCCTGGCCGCTGTCAGGCACGGACGCCCGCGCCTCCAGCCTTGTCGCCAGCGCCTCCGACGCCTCGCGGATCATGCGATAGGCGGAAGCGAAGGCTTCTGCCTCGTCATGATAAGGATCCGGCACGTCGCGTGCCTTTCCCTGCGCGAATTCCAGGAACAGATGGATACGGTCCTGCACGGCCGCCGGCGCCAGCGCCTTCAGGTCAGCGACATTCGACCGGTCCATGCCAAGGATCAGGTCGAAACGGTGGAGGTCCTGCGGCGTGACCTTGCGCGCCCTCTGCCCGGAAATGTCGACGCCGTGCCGCATGGCGACCGCGATCGCGCGTCGATCGGGGGCAGAGCCGGCCTCCCAGTCACTGGTTCCCGCCGAATCGAGCAGGATATCCCGGGCCGACCCGCGCTCGGCCCAAACGGCGCGGAAGACACCTTCCGCCAGCGGCGACCGGCAGATGTTGCCGAGGCAGACGAAGAGAATGGAATTTATAGGCTTCGCGCTCATCGATCCGTCGCTATGGTGAGGGTCGTTTTCGAATAGCACAGGATAGGGACATGGCGAGAGAGAAACTGGGCAGGCAAGCCGCTGAAGCCGCATTGACGGGCCTCGACGGCTGGGCGCTGGCGAAAGACGGCGCCTCCATCAAGCGCACATTCACCTTCGCGAATTTCTCCGAGGCTTTCGCCTTCATGACCCGCGTCGCGCTTGCCGCCGAGGCGATGGATCATCATCCCGACTGGTCGAATGTCTACAAGACCGTCGACGTGACGCTGAACACCCACGACGCCGGCGGCGTGACTGCGCTCGATATCGATCTGGCCACGAAAATGAACCGTTTTGCCGGCGCCTGAGGCCTGGTATCGCCTCGGCAGGCCCAAATCGGCACCGGCATCTTGTAGCGGGGGTCGGGTTTCACCACATTTTCCCCCGCGGGGCAGGCGCCGGATGCGCATGAGCCCCGCAAGGAGAGACTGATGGCGCAACAATCCGGTTTTGATTTCTTCGGCTTTGGCGGCAAGCCGTCAGACGAGAGCGAAGTGCGCGAGAAATTCTGGCGCACAGCCAAGAAGGCCGCGCGGCAGATCCCCTTCATGGAAGAGGTCGTGGCCGCCTATTATTGCGCCATGGACAAGAACACGCCGCTGCGCGCCAAGGGCATTCTGCTGGCCGCGCTCGGCTATTTCGTGCTGCCGGTGGATGTCATCCCCGACTTCGTCTTCGGGCTTGGCTTCACCGACGACATCGCCGTGCTCACCGCCGCGATCACCGCCGTCAGTGCCCACATCACCACTGCGCACCGGCAGGCCGCCAGGGACGCCATAGCCGACAAGGGCTGAACACGCGCGCGGAACGCCGTTGGAGCCGGCTTTCGGCGACAGCGTAAAAAGTCAAACTCTTGCCGCTTTCGTGGCCTCCAAGTCGCCAAAGGGATGTCGCGCCACCCGCTCGCAGGGCGGCGGCGCGGGTATGGTGGCGGTTTCCTCGGGGTGAGGGTCCTTTTCTCTTCGGAAATTCACCGTTTGGTAACCCAGATTAAATCAAAATGAAGCGACGGGCAGGACGCCAAGCCGGCCTGCCTCCGCACCATTTGGAATACGGGAAAAGCGATGCGCGGATTGATTGCGATAGTTTCGAGTCTGGCCCTGGTGGCCGTGGCAGCGCCGGCACTGGCGCAGTCGGCGACCAAGATCGGCCAGCACAATGCCTGGGGCACCTACAGCTACCAGGCATCGGGCGGCAAGGTCTGCTATGTCCTGACCGTGCCGACCGACAAGCAGCCGCCCACGCTCGACCATGGCGATATGTTCTTCTTCGTCAGCCAGCGGCCCGGCCAGCAAGTGTCCTACGAGCCGCAATTCATTGCCGGCTACAATTTCCAGGAAGGCTCCAAGGCCACCGTGACCATCGACAAGAAGACGTTTTCGATGTTCACGCGCGGCAAATCGGCCTGGGTCGAGAATGCCGCCGAGGAGCCGGTACTGATCGCCGCCATGAAGACCGGCACCGACATGAAGGTGACGGCGAAGTCCGGCCGCGGCAATCCCACCTCCTATGTCTTCTCTCTGAAGGGCATTTCGGCGGCGCTGACATCGATCGCCAAGTGTAAATAGGCAAAGCTACTTTTTTTGAGGGAAAGGCCGGGCCGCGAAGCCCGGCCTTTTTCTTTCATACTTGCCCCGGCCCGGCCTCCGCCCGGCGGCGCCGGATCGCCTCGGCGATGAAGACACGCGATAGCGCGTGATAGAGCGGCTCGTGCGAGATCATGCGCGCCGTGCCGTAGCCCAGCATCGAGGCCAGCATCAGCGCGATGACATTGTCGTGATTGCCGGTCATCTCCAGGATGATGACGAAGGCCGTCATCGGCGCTTGCACCACACCGGCGAAATAGCCGGCCATGCCGAGCAGTGCCGCCACCCCAGTGCTCGCGCCAAAGAGGAGGCCGAGCGAACTGCCGATGCCGGCGCCGACAGCCAGCGAGGGCGCGAAGATACCGCCCGGAATGCCCGAGATCATCGACAGCAGTCCCGCCAGGAACTTTTCGGCGAAGAAGAACCACGGCAGCGGCGTGCCTTCGACGGCGCCCCGCGCCTGGACGTAACCGGTGCCGAAGGTCAGCCCGCCCGAGGCGATGCCGATCACCGCCACCGCAAGCCCGCAGATTGCGGCCACGATCAGGGCGCGCCGCAAAGGCTGCCCAGTGTTCCAGCGCCGGATCCGCCGCGTCGCCTTCAACGCCAGCAGCGAGAACAGCGCGCCGAACCCGCCGCCGATGACGCCGCAGGCAAGCACCAGCGGCCACTCGGCGGCAAACGAGATGGTGTCCCTGGCGACGCCGAAATAGGTGTAGTTGCCGAGCAGGCCAAGCGAAGCGAGACCGGCCAGGATCACCGCCGTCAGCACCAGCCCGTTGGTTCGCGCCTCATAGGTGCGGCCCATCTCCTCGATGGCGAAGACGATGCCGGCCAGCGGCGTGTTGAAGGCGGCGGCAATCCCGGCGGCCGACCCGGCCAGGATCAGACCCCGGGCCTGCACCATGCCGCCCCAGCGTGCCGCCTGCAGCATCAGCGACGCGCCGACTTGCACCGTCGGACCCTCGCGACCGATCGAGGCGCCGCAGAACAGGCCGACGATGGTGAGCATGATTTTGCCGGCCACCAGTTTGAGGGACAGGATGTGGCTGCGGTCCTCGTCGTCACGCAGATGGCGGGCGGCGATCGCCTGCGGAATGCCGCTGCCTTGCGAACCGGGAAAGAAGGTGTGGGCAAGCCAGGCGCACAGCACGAAACCCAACGGCGTAATGGCAAGCGGCAGATAGAAACGCCAGCCGCCTGCATCTCCTGTCATCAGTTGAAACAGTTCCTGCGCCCTGTCGGCCAGCACCGCGAACAGCACGCTGATCACACCGATGCCAAGCGCGCCGGCCCAGAACACCAGGCGCGGCTGCCAGACCCGCCGTGAGCCCCACATCGCGCGCGAACGCCGCAGCATGGGATATTTTCGCGATGTGCCGGCCATGTCTGTCCTCGAGCGGGGAATGTTTCGGCCTAACACAGCTGGGCAGTCTATTAAACTAGCGCCGGAAAAACCTGTCGTTGGCGCTCGCCTGAGTGCCAGGCGGAAGCATCGCTTCGGTGAAAGGTCGACCCCCACTCCGTCGAGCTACGCTCGACACCTCTCCCCCGATCGACGGGGTAGAGGAAAGGCGCGAATTTGCCAGCCTTGGCTCCCTTCCTCTCCCTCCGGAGGGGGAGAGGTGGCGTTGCGAAGCAGCGACGGAGTGGGGGAAGCCATCAGCCAAACGCGCTGCCGCCGCAAGACAGGCATTATCGGGAGAGAAATGCCCGCCATGACGAGGGGCGGTGCCGACGTCGTTCCAAGGCGATCGTAGATCGTAAAGCTAGCTGAGCATGACTCTGCCCTCAACCTGTGCTATGCGCCGCGCTTCCTTTCCGGCACGATGCGTGAAATCGGCCGCAAACCGCTTATATCAGTGCAACCATGACCCTTTCATTCGATCTCACCACTGACAGCGCCCGCGACGCGTTGCGTGCCCGCTCGGCACAGCCCGAAAAGCAGTCGCTGATCGGCCTGACGCGGATCGAACTCGCCGAGACTCTGGTTGCATCAGGCGCTGTGCCCGAGCGCCAGGCGAAAATGCGCGCCCAGCAGCTGTGGCACTGGATGTATGTGCGCGGCGTCTCCGATTTCGCCGGCATGTTCAACATCTCCAAGGATCTGCGTGCTGAGCTCGACAAGCATTTCACCGTCGCCAGGCCCGAGATCGTCGAGGAGCAGATTTCCGCCGACGGCACGCGAAAGTGGCTGTTCCGCTTTCCGCCGCGCGGCGCCGGCCGGCCTGTCGAGATTGAGACTGTCTATATTCCCGAAGAGGGTCGCGGCACGCTGTGCATCTCCTCCCAGGTGGGCTGCACGCTGACCTGCTCGTTCTGCCACACCGGCACGCAGAAGCTGGTGCGCAATCTGACGGCCGAGGAGATCCTCGCCCAGCTGCTCACCGCCCGCGACCGGCTCGGCGATTTCCCTGACCGCGACACGCCCGACGGCGCCATCGTGCCGGCCGAAGGCCGCAAAGTGTCCAACATCGTCATGATGGGCATGGGCGAGCCGCTTTACAATTTCGAAGCGGTGAAGAAGGCGCTGCTGATCGCTTCCGACGGTGACGGCCTGTCCCTATCGAAGCGGCGCATCACGCTGTCGACCTCCGGCGTCGTGCCGGAAATCTTCCGCACCGGCGAGGAAATCGGCGTCATGCTGGCAATCTCACTGCATGCCACCAATGACGATCTGCGCGACTTGCTTGTGCCGATCAACAAGAAGTATCCGCTGAAGGAACTGATCGCCGCCTGCCGCGCCTATCCCGGCCTGTCGAACGCCAAGCGCATCACCTTCGAATATGTGATGCTGAAGGACGTCAACGATTCCATCGAGGACGCCAAGGGACTGATCAAGCTGCTCAAGGGCATTCCGGCCAAGATCAACCTGATCCCGTTCAACCCGTGGCCGGGCACCAATTACCAGTGCTCGGACTGGGAGACGATCGAGAAATTCGCCGACTACATCAACAATGCCGGCTATGCCTCGCCGATCCGCACGCCGCGCGGCCGCGACATCCTCGCCGCCTGCGGCCAGCTCAAATCCGACTCCGAGCGCATGCGCAAGGTCGACCGGCTGGCTCTGGAAGCGATGATGATAGCGGGGCACGGCGAGGCGTGAACCGCCCCTTCGCCTGGCTAAGACGCCTCGCCATCATGGCGGTCGGCTATATCGCCGCCGTGCTGACCTCGATCCTGGTGCCGGTGCTGCTGATCGCTCTTCTGGAAGGCATCGAAGACGGCAACTGGTCGATCATTTTCGCCTTCGACTGGCTTGGCTCGTTCCCGCTCGCCGTGTTGACCGTAATGATCGGCGCGCTGTTGATCGTCGGTCCGGCGCTTTTTGTCGCCGAACGGTTTTCACTTCGGGGATGGTTCTACTTCGCCGCCACCGGTGCGATCACGTCCATCGCCTTTGGCGTATCCATGCCGCGCTCGGCCAGCAGCTTTGTCTTCAATCCGGGCTTTCTGGGTTTTCTCGCCACCGCCGGCATCGCCGCCGGGTGGATCTACTGGCTTCTGGCTGGACGCAGGTCCGGCACGGGCCGGAATCTGGGCCGGGATTGATGGCGCGTCTCGTCGGCTACCTCATCCGTTTCACCGTCATCCTGTTCGGCTATGCCGTCGCCTCGCTGGCGGCGAGCGCCTTCCTCAACATCCTGTTCCTGGCATCGCTCGGCTACACGCCGGAGCATGCGCATCCGACGGCGACGGCTTCCCTGTATTTCTCAATTCCGTTCGCCGCCCTGTTCGTCGCCTATTTCGCCCTGATGCCGGCCTCTGTCGTCATCCTGCTTGCCGAAATCCTGGGCCGGCGCGACTGGCTGTTCTATGCGCTGGCGGGCGCGGTGGTTGCCGGTGTTTTCCTCGGGCTTGCCGACCACAGCGGTGACACCGCCTTCGCCGTCAGGGACACCAGCGCCATCATGGCCGTGATCGGCAGCGGCATGGTCGGTGGTATCTTTTACTGGCTCAGCGCCGGGCGCTGGGCCGCAAGCTGGTGGCAAGGCGAACCAGGATCAAAAGAGGATGGCCGGACAGGATGACGGCGCCTACTTCGCCTGCGCCGTCAGGATCTTGAGGGCGAAGGCGGAGAACACGCCGGCGAAGAGATAGTCGACCACCCGCGTAACGCGCGGGCTTGCCTTCATCGCCGCCGAAAACTTTTCCGCCGCCAGCACCATCGGCACCGTCACCGGGACCGACAGCACGATGAACATCGTGCCCAGGAAAAACAGCTTTCCCGGTGCGTTCGGATCATGCGCGGAGACGAACTGCGGCAGGAAGGTCATGAAGAACAGGATGATCTTCGGGTTGAGCAGATTGACGCCGAGGCCCGCCGCCCAGCTGCGCAACAGCGAAATCTCGGGTCCCGTCTTCTTCTCCGGCGAAAAGGCCGAGCCCCTGGTGATTGCCTGCCAGGCCAGGAAGACGAGATAGCCGGCGCCGAAGATCTTCAGCACGAAGAATGCCATCGGCGAGGCGACGATCAGCGCCGAGACGCCGACCACCACCAGCGTGGTGTGGATCAGCGTGCCGCACAGCGCGCCGGCCATCGAGGCAAAGCCAGTGGCACGGCCCTGGCTCAGCGTGCGCGAGACGAACAGGGTCATGTCCGGCCCCGGCGTGATCGCCAGGATGACCGTGGCGATGGCGAACTGGATCAGCGTGGTGGTGTCTGGAATGAACGACATGAGCGGCCCTGGGGAATTGGGAGGCCTATACAGGATGCGCCATGTCGACGCCAGACACAGCAGCGATCCGATCTCGATCCAGCAGGCGTCTGCACGGCATTCGCTGGGCGCCGGCCGCGGCAGTCCTATGCCTGCCTGCTCAGCCGTATCCTCGCTGGCTCCTCCGCGAAGAGTCGATCGTTGCGGACATCGGTGTCCCCGGTGATCTGGTCGATCGGCTTGGGCCGGCCGAGAAAATAGCCTTGCGCCTCATTGCAGCCTTCGACCTGCAGGATGGTGAGCTGGACATGTGTCTCGACGCCTTCGGCGAGCACCGGAATGTCGAGGCTGCGGCCCAGCGTCAGCACCGCCCGGATGATGGCCTTGGCCTGCGGGCTTCGCTCGACATCGGCCATGAATGAGCGGTCGAGCTTGATCTTGTCGAAGGGAAACGAGCGCAGCGTATCGAGCGATGAATAGCCGGTGCCGAAATCGTCGATCGCGATCGTCACCCCAAGCGCCTTGACCTGGCGCAGGACATGCAGCGTGCGCACCTTGTCGGCGACGATCGTCGATTCGGTCAACTCCAGCTCCAGCCGTTTCGGCGACAGCCCGGTCTCGATCAGGATCTGATGGACGAGCTTGGCGAGATCGGCATGGGCGAACTGCACCGGCGACAAATTGACCGCGATCTTGTGGCCATTGCCCCACGAGGCCGCCTGCCGGCACGCGGTCCGCAGCACCCATTCGCCGATCGCCATGATCGAGCCGTTCTCTTCGGCAATCGGGATGAATTCGGCGGGCGGGATCATGCCATGCACGGGATGGGTCCAGCGCAGCAGCGCCTCGTAGCCGCAGGTGGCGCCGGTCGGGACCGAGGTCTGCACCTGATAGTGAAGCGAAAGCTCGCCGCGGTCGATCGCCTGGCGAAGGTCGGTGGCCAAGGCGCGGCGCGCCCGCGCCGTCTCGTCCATGGCGGATTCGTAGAAGCAGACGGCTCGCGTCACGTCGTTCTTCGCCCGGTACATGGCAAGGTCGGCGTTGCTGACCAACCGCTCGCGGTCGGCCCCGTCGCGCGGATAGACCGCGACGCCGATGCTGGCGCCGGCGGCGATCTCGAAATCGTCGAGCCGCAACGGCTCGAACAGGGATTTCTCC